>JANORY010000577.1:0-4752 GCA_031415535.1 Burkholderiales bacterium
CGGCGAGTTGAAAGTTCAAGAAGCTCGTAACCCAGGAAGCGCCAGTTAGGTTATTGGGACAGAATTGAGTATTCTCAAGCAGGCGGGATTAAATAAGTGAGATTGCAATGCGATATGCAATAGTCATTGAAAAGGCCAAAGGTAACTATTCGGCATATGTACCCGATTTGCCAGGCTGCATTTCAACCGGGGCGACCTTGGACGAAGTGGCAAGAAGCATCCGCGAGGCTATTGAATTTCATATTGACGGTTTGCGGGAGGATGGCGAACCGATTCCCGAACCTACCAGCAAGGTCGATTACATCGATATCGCCGCCTGAGAACATGTTGATCCGTCCGTTTGAGAACGCTGATGAACCCAGCGTAGTGGCGCTTTGGCAGGCCTGCGCGTTAACCCGCCCCTGGAACGATCCGCACAAGGACATCGCCCGTAAATTGCAGGTACAGCGGGATCTCTTTCTGGTTGGTACGCTCGACGACCAATTGATTGCCAGTGTCATGGCCGGCTATGAAGGACATCGCGGCTGGGTGAATTACCTGGCGGTTCACCCAGCCGTGAGCCGCCGAGGTTATGGCGCGCAGTTGATGCACAGGGTGGAAGAATTGCTATTGGCGCGCGGTTGTCCGAAGCTCAATCTCCAGGTCCGCGCTAGCAATACCGGCGTTATTGAGTTCTACCGTCGCCTTGGTTACCTGAACGACCAAGCGGTCGGCCTGGGCAAGCGATTAATAAAGGATTGAACCGGAAGGGCGCCGTGCGCCCTTTGCGCGGCCACGATTGCTTGTATCATCGATGCACGTGATTGCCCGGTTGCGACCACGCCGATTCACGGAGTCTGCCCATGCCAGTTCTGCCCGACGGATTGATCGTAGTTGCCAAACGAGAATGCCCGACTTGCGTCTTGGTCGAACCTTTGTTGCGCGAATTGTCGGAGGGCCGCGCATTGACTGTCTATAGCCAGGACGACCCGGATTTCGGTGGCGGTGTTGGCTCGGTGGTGTTTGATGAGTCACTCGAGCATTCGTTCGCTCTGGCGATTGAAATCGTTCCGACCTTAATCCGGGTGGTAGACGGCGTGGAAGTCGAACGAACCTACGGCTGGCACCGCGAAGACTGGCAACGCATCACCGGCCGCGCCAATCTGGGTTTGGGATTGCCGGCCTCCAAACCTGGCTGTGGTTCCCTGACGCTGGAACCCGGCGTGGCCGAAGCGCTCGCGGTTCGTTTTGGTACCGCCAAATTCACTTCAAGAATCGTTGAACTGGGCGATGCAGAAGACCCGATTGAAGCCTGCTACGCACGCGGCTGGACCGATGGTCTGCCAGTCGTGCCACCGACCCGCGAGCGCGTGCTGCGCATGTTGGCCGGCACCACCCGCGAGGCCGGAGCAATAATTGGCCTGGTACCGCCAGATTTGGCCGCCTGTACGGTTGAAAAAGTTGCGATCAACGCTGTCATGGCCGGCTGCAAGCCGGAGTACCTGCCTGTGGTGCTGGCCGCAGTCGAGGCCGCACTAATTGACGAGTTCGGCATGCACGGCATCTTGTGCACAACCATGTTCGCAGGGCCGGTGGTGATCGTGAACGGGCCCATCGCCAAATCGATCGGTATGAATTCCGGCGTCAATGCACTCGGCCAAGGTAACCGCGCCAATGCCTCGATCGGACGCGCCTTGCAGTTGGTCATTCGCAATGTCGGCGGCGGGCGGCCCGGCGAAGTCGACCGTTCGACCCTGGGCACGCCCGGTAAATACACCTTCTGTTTTGCCGAGTCCGAGCTCGAGCAATGGAATCCGCTGTCGGTTGAACGCGGCTTCAAGCGCAACACCTCAACCGTGACGCTGTTTGCCGGCGAAGGCGTGCAGGGCATTGTTGATCAGAAATCGCGCACGCCCGAATCGCTAGCGCGCAGCTTCGCCGCCTGCATGCGGGCGGTCGATCATCCGAAGCTCGCCATGGCCGGCGACGCGCTGCTGATTGTTTCGCCAGATCACTGCCGGGTGTTCTTCGAGGCCGGTTGGAGCAAAGCACGACTGCTTGAAGAACTCACGAAACTCTTGTTGCTGCCGGCCGATGAAATGATCGTCGGTGCCGGCGGCATTGCCGAAGGCATTCCGAAATCGCTGGCCGGCACCCAGATCGCCAAGTTTCGACCCGGCGGTATTTTGATTGTTCGCGCCGGCGGCGGTGCTGGCCTGTTTTCTGCTGTCGTCGCTGGTTGGGCCGCCTCTGGCCCGGTCGGCTCAATTCCGGTCACCCAGGAGATCACCTTATGAATGGATCTACAGTTTTGCTCGACCCGACTGCCGAGTTGGCACCGGTCGCGCGGGCGCTACAGGCACGAGCAGCCTCGCTCGAGGGCTTGTGCGTCGGCATTCTCGACATCTCGAAGGCGCGCGGCAACGTATTCCTCGATCGGGTCGATGAATTGCTGAGCTCACGAGGCATTGCCACCAAGCGATATCGCAAACCGACCTTCACCCGCCCGGCGCCGGATACGCTCAGGCAGCAAATCGCTGCTGAATGCCAGGTCGTTGTCGAAGGGCTGGCCGACTGAGGATCCTGCACGTCGTGCTGTATGCATGACATCGCAGATTTCGAAGGTCGCGGCATTCCCGGTGTTGGTATTGCATCTTCAGAGTTCGTGCCGGCTGCCGCGGCGCAAGCCAAAACCCTCGGCTTCGATCCGAAGATGGTGTTTGTGGACCATCCGATCCAGGACCGCAGTGAAGCCGAGTTGCGGGTTTTGGCCGAAGGTGCCGTTGAACAGATCATTCAGGCAGTTACCAAGGCCTGATCGCTGCAAGAGCGGTGGTGGCCAGCTCGGCGAGGGGTCGCCGTGATCGTCGCCACCGCCGGCCATGTTGATCACGGCAAGACCAGCTTGGTGCGTGCGCTCACCAACATTGATACCGACCGTCTCGAAGAAGAAAAGCGGCGTGGCATGTCGATCGACCTCGGCTTCGCCTATGCCGATTTCGGCTTGGGCGAGCCGATCGGCTTTGTCGATGTTCCCGGCCATGAACGCTTCGTTCGCAACATGCTGGCCGGCGTCGCCGCGATTGATTGTGTGCTGCTGGTCATCGCCGCCGATGATGGTCCGATGCCGCAAACCCTTGAGCATCTGGCTATTCTGGAGTTGCTGGGCTTCGATCACGGAGTGGTTGCGTTAACCAAGATTGACCGCGTCGACCCGACGCGCCTGGCACAGGTCACGACGGAAATACAGGCGCTGCTCTCGAACACTAGGCTCAAGAGCTCGCCGATTCTGCCGGTGGTCGCCACCACCGGCCAGGGCGTCGCGGCGCTGCGGGAATTTCTGACCGAGACGGCGCGAACTCATCATGCGCCGATTCACGCCGGCAATTTTCGACTCGCCGTTGACCGGGCGTTTTCATTGACCGGCGCTGGACTGGTGGTTACCGGTGCCGTCTACGCCGGACGCGCCGAGATCGGCGATCGAGTCGTGATTTCACCAATCGGTATCGAAGCCCGAATTCGCAGCATTCACGCGCAAAACCTGCCCTCGACCCAGGCGCTTGCCGGCCAACGCTGCGCCTTGAATCTGAGCGGAGTCGAGCTCAGGAAAATCGATATAGAGCGCGGTGATTGGGTGCTCGCACCCGAGATTCATGCGCCAACGCAACGGCTTGATGTCGAGCTCAGGCTGCTCGCCAGCGAAGCGCGGCAGGTGAACGATGGCGCGCAGGTACAACTGCATCTGGCCGCCGCGTCGATACCGGCTCGGCTGGTCTTGCTCGGTGCAAAAACCCTATCAGTCGGCAATACCGGCTTGGCGCAACTGGTGCTCGACCGACCGATCGCAGCACTGCACGGTGATCGTTTTGTGCTGCGCGACCAGGCCGCGCAACGAACCATCGGCGGCGGTTCGGTGCTAGATCCCTTCGGCACGGCGCGCGGTCGCACCAAGCCGGCGCGACTCGCGGAACTCGACGCCCTGCGACAAGCGACCGCGCCAGAATCTCTACAGCGGCTTTTGGCCGCCCGGTCAGAGGGCGTCGACCTCAGCCAGTTTGAACGCGCCTGGAATTTGAACGAGCAGCAACGACAAAACCTCAGAGGCACAGTTGAATTAATCCCGGTTACCCATGATGAACGTGAACTCGCGATTTCGGCCGCGCGTTGGCAGGCACTGCGTGAGCGGTTCATGCAAAGCATTGCCCTTCACCACCAAACCCACGCCGACGAAATCGGTACGACCGAGAGCACACTGATTTCGACGGTAAACGAGTCGAGTGGTGTCGCGCAAAATAGCTCGGCCCGCAGCATCGGCCGAGCGGCCTTGCGCTCCTTGATCAACCAACATGCGATCGTACGCGATGGCTTGCATCTGCGCCTGCCCGAACACAGCGCACAACTATCGCCGAAGGACCAGGACCTGTTCGAGCGCGCCCGCAAGGTGTTGCAACGTACCGGCTTGCGCCCGCCGATTGTGGGCGAACTGGCGCTGGAACTTAAGATTGATTTACCGGTCCTGCTGGCGTTTTTACAGCGCGCCAGTCACTCAGGGCATCTGGCTCAAATTGCCAGCAATCGTTTTTACTTGCCCGAAACGGTCACGGCACTGGTGCAGGTCGCCCGCGAGCTTGCCGCCCAATCGCCGGAACGAGGATTTGACGCTGCAGCCTTTCGTGATCGCTCTGGCATCGGGCGAAATCTGACCATTCAAGTACTGGAGTTTCTTGATCGAAGCGGCTTCACCCGGTTCGCGCGCGAGCGCCGCCGGATGGC
>JANORY010000578.1:0-3201 GCA_031415535.1 Burkholderiales bacterium
ATCAGAATCGTGGGGCGCTCGTAGGCGGCCATTGCTAGCTCCAATTAGCTTCGGGTGCATCGCCGATTGCGAAATGCGCTACCTAGGCCGGGTTACTGTGAGGCCATTGAAGCAGGCTTGATGGCGCGACCGTAAGGAACTATTACACCTTAGTCCCAAGTATTGAGCCGACGTGAGGCGGGTCTTGCGGCACAAACGGAACGGCTGGAAAGCAATGAATTAGAGTCGAAAAGTTGTTATCTAAACTTAATGTCTAAGATTTAAAAAACTCTTTAAGCTTATGATAAAAATCAGGAAAATAAGATGAAATTCGATCTGGAGCAGTGAACAGAGCCTCGCCACAGACCGCGAAGAATTCGGCGTGGTCGTAGGCGGCGTAGGGATCAAGCGGCAAATGTTGGAAGTAGATAAATGCTTGATCACTGTCCGGATCGAGACTGGCTGGCACCCGAGATTGCGCCTCATCACACATGCGCGTGAACTCGTCATAAGACCGACTGAGTACCGCCAGCCAACTGCGGCGCGCAGCGCTGGGTAAGGGCGGACAGCCGTCGGCTTCGCCATCGCGCAGGTCGAGCTTATGGACGAATTCGTGAATCACGACATTAAAGGCAAAGCCTGCGGGAGCGCCCTGGACATCGGCCCACGACAGCACCACTGGGCCGCTGGCAATCGTCTGACCGGCGAGAAATTCATCAGTTTCATGCACCAGTCCCAACTCGTCCTGCTCGGCACCACGCACCCGGAACTGGTCCGGATAGACGATGATTTGTTCGAAGTCGTCGTACCACTGCAGTCCCAGGTGCAACACCGGCAGGCAAGCTTGAACTGCAATCGCCGCTCCTCGGTAATCGTCTATCATCAAGCCTTCGGCACCGGCGAATTGTTTGCTGGCCAGGAATTGGTTGGTCAGCGAACGTAACGCGGTGAGGTCTGCGGCTGATCGGGTGCCCAGAAAGGGATAGTCCGCCAACAGTTGCTGCCAGAGCGTTTCGCCAATTTGCGGTTTGTGCCGTGCGGGCCAGAACATGTGTCACGATTACCAGGAGCCTGAAGTCAGCAATGGTAGCAAGGCGATCGGTTGATACGGGGCCCGCCGACCCGACGGCGAGCGAATCAACACTGCAGGTGATGGCCTGGTTGCGGCTGCGCCTGCCGGTTGGTCCGGACACCGACGTGGTGTTGGCTGACGCGGCCGCGATGGTTGAAATCCTGCGCGGATCGTTCAACGATCCAGTGCTTTTGCAACTGGCCGCTTTGTCGTGCGTCGGCGAACGTATTGCACTCACCGAACTGGCCGATCGCTTCGGACTGGCCTTGGGCCGGCTGCTTGAATCGGTTCGACAACTAAACCGGGTAGGACTGCTGTCGGCAAGCACGGCGGCACCGAAGGCGGGTAGCGATCTCGAAACGCTGCGCCGCATGACCTTGGCGATGGCGGTCGATATTCGGGTGGTGTTAATCCGGCTGGCGCACCGGCTGCAGGTGTTGCGCTCGCATGCCGCCGCAAAAACCACTCCGCATCTGGCCATCGCCCGCGAAACCCTCGAAGTTCTGTCACCCTTGGCCAATCGGCTCGGGCTGTGGCAGCTCAAATGGGAGCTCGAAGATCTGGCGTTTCGCTTTCTTGAGCCGGCGACCTATAAGAGTATTGCCCAGGAGCTGGAAGAGCGGCGCGTCGAGCGCGAGCAATTCCTGTTGCATGCCTGTAACCGGATTGCCGCCGAATTGAAAACGCTCGGCGGTACAGCAGCGGTATCGAGTCGCCCAAAACACATTTACAGTATTCACTGCAAGATGCAAGCAAAGCAAGTGCCGCTATCGCGGGTGCTGGATTTGCGCGGTATGCGAATCATCGTGACCGATATCAACGCTTGTTATCAGGCTTTGTCTCTGGTGCATCGAATCTGGACGCCGGTAGTTGGTGAATACGACGATTACATCGGCCGACCCAAACCGAACGGCTATCAATCGCTGCACACCGTGGTGCACGCCGACGATGGTCGCGCCTTGGAGATTCAGATTCGCACGGTGCAAATGCACCATGCAGCCGAGTTTGGCTTGGCCTCGCATTGGGCCTACAAGGAAGCCAGCGTCGGTGTGGCCGGTTCTGGCAGCGCCCGGGCAGCCGATCGCAGTCAGCTCGATTGGTTGCGGCAACTGCTCGCCTGGCAAGACGATCTGGGTCAAACGATGGATCCGCCAGCGGTGGCGGTGGCGCCGACGGAACTCGAATCCGGCCGGCGCATTTTTGTGCTGACGCCACAGGGTCGGGTGGTCGAGTTACCTGAACATGCGACCGCCGTCGACTTTGCATATCATGTCCATACCGATCTCGGCCATCGCTGCCGTGGCGCGCGGGTCGATTCGCAGATGGTGCCGCTAAATACCAGTCTTAAAAATGGCCAGACGGTTGAAGTCATCGTTGCCAACAAAACACAGACCCAGATCGGCCCCTCGCGCGATTGGCTGAACGTCGAGCTGGGCTACTTGCGCAGTTCCAGGGCGCGTGCCAAGGTGCGGCAATGGTTCAACGCACAGCAGCAGGCGCAATTGCTCAGCCTGGGCCGCGAACGCATCGAACGGGCGATGCAGCGCGAGGGCAAAACCGCGACCTCGCTGGAGCTGATTGCGACCCGGCTGGGCTTGCCGAACCCGGACGAGTTGTTTTTGGCGAGCGCGCGTGATGAGTTGGGACCTCGCGCGCTGGAACAGGCACTGCGTAACGAAGTACCAGACGCTCGCGCCGCCTCGGTTGCCAGCGTAGCGTTGCCGCGATCAAAATCGGAGGCCGGTAACACCAGCACTCAAGGCTCGGTGCTGGTGGTCGGCGTTGATTTGTTGCTGACCCAGTTGGCGCGCTGCTGTCGACCGATTCCACCCGATGCAATCTGCGGGTTCGTGACGCGCGGCCGTGGGATTTCAGTCCATCGCCAGCACTGCACATCGTTGCAACGATTGATCAAGGTCGCCGCCGAACGGATCGTTGAAACGAGTTGGGGCTCACGCACCGAGCACGGCCGCGCGCGCAGTTATGCCGCCGAGCTTATCGTGCTGGGCAATGAGCGCAGCACCTTGGCGCGCGACCTATTGGATGCCTGTGCGCGGGATCGGGTAGGGGTAAGCTCGCTAACGCCGACGGCGCGCGGCACCAGCAGCCGCTTTCAGTTGTTGCTTGAAGTAGCCGACGCGGCAGCGCTG
>JANORY010000579.1:0-9167 GCA_031415535.1 Burkholderiales bacterium
AATTTGTGTCGCGCCCGCGACATTTTTTCGAGCAAAGCCCGGCCGTCTTCGCTGGCTAGTAGTTGCGCGGGGATCTCGATCCAGATACAGGCTCGGGGTTTATGCTCCAGAATGGTCTGATCAATGTGCGGCAACTCGAGCGATAACAGAACTGGCACCGCGTCATCTGGCAAGGCACGGTCAAACTGTTCAAACACATCACCCAGGTGCAGGGGCTTGACACCGCTACGCGGCCGACACTTCACTCGAATCGCCATCGCATAACGCCGGGCGTTGAAAATACCCTCCAGGCTTAACAAGCAGTCGAGTGCCGACTCGTCAAGCTCGGCTTGATCTGCTTCCTGCTCAATGACTTCGTTCATAGGTATTTGAATAAACTGAGGTCGGCCAAGGTTCGGTAGGTCTTGATCGACGCCTCCAGCGTGGTCTCGTTGATCGACATATCCGAAATGGCCTTGGCCAGATCAACATCGATCAGATCGGACAGATAAGCTCGATCAATGCCATCCTTGGCCTGCATCGACGCTTCGTGCTCGTCAATTTGCCGCAGTTGCTCACCAACCTGGGTTCGCTTGAGCAAAATATTGCCGAGGCTCTGATCAATGCCCTGAATCGCTGCATTGACATCACTGCGCAGAGTTGTTGCGCTTACCGTGGCATTCTCCAAGGTCCGCGCCACCGCCAACAAGCGATCGAAAATATTCTCGGGTGAGCCGTTGGCGATCGGAATTTGCGTGAAGGCGCTGTTGCCATCGAGTGAAACCGTGAACTCCAGCGATTGCCCGACCGTACGATCACCGAGTTGTGCCTGGTAGGTGATGGCATCGGTGCCCGCAAACGGCGCCGCTGATGCGCCCTGTCCACCAAACAGATAGGCACCGGCACCGTTACTGCGATTGGCGACGCTGAGCAGTTGCTCGCGCATGCCGCGCAGTTGTTTGGCAATACTCTCGCGCTCATCCGCACCGTAGCTTCCGTTGGCCGCAGTTAACAGTAACTCACGCGCTGACTGCAAATTCTCGCTGGCGTCCGACAGCGCGCCATCGGCCTGCCCGAGAAATTGTTGCGCATAACCGATCGATCGGCGCTCCAGCTCAATTCGAGCCAACGAGGCGCGCATACGCTCAGCGTTCGCAGCGGCCACCGGATCATCCTTGGGTTCGACCACTCGGCGCCCGGATGAAATCTGTTCCTGCGTTTTCGAAATGGCACTACGGCGATCATTGATCGACTCGATACTGGTCAAATTGTCATAAGCGGTAGCGATTCTCATAGTTCTCTTTCGACAAATAGCGGGCCAGTGGATCGTTGCGTATCGTTATCGGGAAGTGGCGGCCAACAGCGCCTCGAACATGGTTTGCGCGGTCGCCATTAACTTTGCAGACGCTTGATAGGCCTGCTGATACTGCAACAAATGCGCCGCCTCTTCATCGAGGTTGACGCCGGACTCAGCCGCCCGGGCAGCCGACGCGTTATCGAGCAATCGTTTGGATTGGGTCCGCGCCGAATCGGCTGATTGCGCGCGCGTGCCGACGTCGGCGATCAAGGAGGCGTAGGCATCGGTCACCGATTGACCATTGATCAGTCTGGACTGACCGATATCGAGCAGCGCGCGAGCATTGCGATTATCACTGGCCAAGGCGCTGGTTGGCGACACGGAAAAAGTATCGCCACTCTGCGGTGCGCCACTGAGTTGCAAGGCCCAGCCGTTGTAGCTGACGGTTTGGCCCGCTACATAAGTGACGCCGATCGGATTGCCGGTCCCGGTACCGCTGACATTGAAGGTCGTAGGCGAGGTGAAGGTCAAGGTCACTGGCGCGTTCTGATTGACATTCGATGCGGTCACCGCAAATTGACTGATCCGGCCGTCACCGCTGTTACTGCCCGAGGGCTGCGCGGTGACCCCGAACGCTGCCGCCAATCCGTTGGGGGCGGCCAAGACTCTGCGGAAGTCACTGGCCAGTTGGCTGGCCACCTTCAAGGTGAATACATCCCCGAGCGCCGGCGTACCGCTTAGCGCAATTGAAAATCCGTCAACGTTGGCCGGCAAGGCTCCCAGAGTTTGCGTCGTGCCGTCGCTCGCGCGGGTCAGTGTGTATTGGCTGCCGTTAAAGCTCAACGAATAATCGCTGGCGGCGAGCCGGCTTGCGTCGGTGAGCGCAATCGCAATTTGCGCATTACCGGTATTTTGGGCCGACGAAATCGCGAGCGCCTGGCCGGTGGAGAACAACGCAGCTCCCGGCTGACCATTCAGGTCGAGACCGCGCGCTTGCTGCTGATTAAATCCGGCCGCAATGCCGGCCGCCATTTGGCCGAGCGCCGCCCGAGCCGCCACCAGATCGTCATCACGAACCCGCAGCAAACCAGCCAGTTCGCCGCCGCCCAAGCCGAGCGAGTCGAGTAGGGTCGTTGTACCCTGTGCCACCAGCGTTACTTGCTGCTGGCTCGGATCGGCCGGGTTATTTCGGGTCGTCAGGCGTTCGGCATTTCGGCCAATGACCAAGCCCTGACCGGCGATGGTAAACACATTGGCGGTGTTATCTTGATTGATGAACGTGGTGACGCGCAGGGACGAATTAATTTTCTCAACCAGTTGATCGCGTTGATCGAGCAGGTCATTCGGCACTTGCCCGGTGCCACTGCTGCCGCTGATTTGCTGATTGACGCGGGCCAATTGTCCGAACAATCCATTGACCGCCTGAGTCGTCTGCCGAATCCGTTCATTCAAACTACCTTGCATCGCGTCGACTTGTTGATCGATACCGCGGATGCGCGACGCCAGGGTGTCGGCGCGCACCAATACCGC
Source organism: Burkholderiales bacterium (assembly GCA_031415535.1). GTDB lineage: Bacteria > Pseudomonadota > Gammaproteobacteria > Burkholderiales > Burkholderiaceae_E > JANLTP01. The sequence goes on from JANORY010000579.1 coordinate 2,807, forward strand.
CGCCCGCGATGAACCATCGCCCGGTTGGTTGGCCAGATCGGACAGTGCCAATTGCCAGTCATCGTAGGCGGCACCAATGCCGGTTTCGGAATCCGAGAACAGCGATTGCAAGCGGTTCAGCTCGCGGCTGCGGGCCACGTCGGCCGCTTGCACGGAGCCGGACAGCGCCAGCTCCGAGCTTAGAAATTGATCGCTGCGCCGCAGGACATCCGCGATCGCCACACCCCGACCGAGGTAGCCGCCGCCGGTGTAGGCCGACCCCGCGGTGCCGAACACGACTTCCTGCCGACTATAGCCAGGCGTGTTGGCATTGGCGATGTTATGCCCGGTGGTCTGCAACTGCGCGTAGTTTGCCAGCAAAGCACTACTGGCAATACTGATAATGCCTGGCATAAATTACCCCGTCGATCCAGCGTTCCCTGGCATATCGGCTACTTTGACCGATCTCTTGATGGTCAATGTTTGATTGATCACTTTGCTTAACTTCGCCGCATAGTCGGGATCGGTCGCATAACCGGCTTTTTGCAAGCCCTGAGTAAATCCGGCGACCGTCTGTCCGTCACGAACCACCGCTGAGTAGCGCGGCGAGCGCACCATCAGTTGCGCCCAATCGCGCAAGGAATCGGCGTAACTGGCATAGGTTCGGAAATTCTCGCTGACCTTGGCGGCCTTGCCGGCCACGTATTCGGTGGTCATGGCCGCCGTTGATTCACCGCGCCAATGAGCGCTCGCCTTGATCCCGAACAAATTATGCCCGGAGCTGCCATCCGGCTTGCGAATCTCGTGTTTGCCCCAGCCGGTTTCCAAGGCCGCCTGGCCGATGATGAAGGCCGCCGGGACGCCGGTCTCGCGCTGCGCAGCAATTGCCGGTTGCCAGAGCTTCTCAACGAATTGAGTTTGTGATTCCGTTAATCCCGGAGCAGGGTTCGGTGTCAGTGCGGCCCCGGATCCTGGCACCGGCGCCGGCGCCGGCTGCTGCCTCTGCGCCGCACCTGGCGAAACCGCCAAACGAGCCGCGCCGGACAGTTGTCGGGCGATCGATTCGGCCAGGCCGCCTGGGCGTCCCGACAGGGTCTGCGCTAATTGCTGGTCATACATCGAAACATACATCTGCGACTGCGCACCGCCGTCGATTCCGTCTTTCGGTAACGAGTCACGCATGCTCTTGACCACGGCCTGCATGAACAGCGCTTCAAATTGTTTGGCGGCTTCCTGGATCGCCGCCTTCGGATCTTGCGCCGCGCGCTCTTTAAGTCGATCGAGCGAACGGCTGTCGGTCACCAGTGACGTGGCGGTGGTCATGGCTCAGATAATCTCCAGTTCAGCCTTCAAGGCACCGGCCGCGCGCATCGATTGCAAAATGGCAATCAGGTCTTGTGCGCTCGCGCCCAGCGTATTGAGCGCTTTGACAACTTCCGCAAGCTTCGGCGCGCCCTCGAACATCATCAGCGCGCCGCTTTCCTGTTTGATTTGAATATCGGTCTTCTCGGCCACCACGGTGTTGCCGCGGCTTAAGGCGCCGGGCTGACTGATCACTGGCGTGCTGCTGATGGTGACCGACAGATTGCCGTGCGCAATGGCACACGGGCCAATCGATACCGATTGATTCATGACCACCGAACCGGTACGCGAATTGACGATAACCCGCGCCGTCGGCTGCGCCATGGTGATCTCGAGGCTTTCAAGATCGGCCAGAAACCCAACTCGAGCGGACTGCTCGTCCGGTAGGTTCACGCGCACCGAACGGGCATCAATAGCGACTGCGGCCGGCCCTGCGCCGACCGCTGGGAAACGTCGATTCACTGCCTCGGCAATTCTGCGCGCCGTCGAAAAATCGGTCTGATTCAGCTCCAGCGTAATCAGTTGCGCCTCCAGCGACGCGTTCGGCACCAGACGCTCTACTGTCGCACCGCCCGGCACACGGCCAGCATTCAGGTGGTTGATTTGCACTTTGCTGCCGCCGCCCGAGGCACCGGCACCGACCACCACCAGATTGCCTTGCGACATCGCGTAGATCTGACCATCAGCACCGCGCAGTGGTGTCAGCAGCAAGGTGCCGCCGCGCAGGCTCTTGGCGTTACCCAGCGATGAAACCGTGACATCAATGACCTGCCCCACCTGCGAGTAAGCCGGTAACTGGGCGGTCACCATGACGGCCGCACTGTTCTTTAGTTGCGGCGATACGCCCGGTGGTAATTGAATACCCAACTGCGACAGCATCGAGTTAACGCTTTGTGCGGTGAACGGTGCCTGGGTGGTCGTGTCACCACTGCCATCCAGGCCAACCACCAGGCCATAGCCCAATAACTGGTTCTGTCGCAGACCGGAAAAGGTCGCCAGATCCTTGATCCGCTCGGCACTGGCCGGTGCCATTGACCAGAACAGCAGAAACGCACCGAGCATCAGATAGCCGGTTCCCCGGCGCAGCCAATCAGCCCGCAGATCCGCTCGCAAAAAGTAAGTCATTGACCATCGCCTCAAATCGGTAACCAGGACAGGAAAAATCGCGACAGCCAGCCGGTAGTTTGTGCGCGATCAATATCGCCGCGGCCGCGATACTCGAGCCGCGCATCGGCCACCTGAGTCGAGCTGACGAAGTTGCCGGGCTGAATGGTGGCCGGATTAATGACGCCCGAGAAGCGCAAGATATCGACGTTCTGATTCACGCCGATCTGCTTCTCACCACTGACCACTAAATTCCCGTTGGCTCTTACCTCAAGTACCGTCACGGTAATGACACCGGTAAAGTCGTTGTCAGAACCGGTCTCGCCCTTGGCATCCAGTGCGTTGCTCGAGGCACCGCCGGCGTTGGCACGCTTTAAGATGCTCAAGGGCAACAGCGGTATGGCGGTGATGCTGCCGCTGACCTTGCCGTCACGCCCCAGCGAGGTATTCGAGCGTTGCCGCGCCGAGGTCTTCTCTTGCACTTGAATGGTGACGATATCGCCCGGCAGGCGCGCTCGCCGGTCCTCGAACAAACCGCGATGCCCGCCGGCCAGATAGATATTGCCGGTGGCCGCAACGGTCGGACCGGCGACCGGCTCCTTGGTCTTGACCTTGGCCGGATCGAGCACCGAAACTTGCGGGCGCATCCAGAAATCGGCGCAACCGGTCTGCAACGACACGAGTAGCACGCACAACAACAACAGCAGCGCAAAGCGCGCGCGCGCACAGGCGAATCGCAGCGTCGGGTTCACAATTGTGATAACCGAGCCAACATCTGGTCGGATGTCTGGATCGCTTTGGAGTTGATTTCGTAGGCCCGTTGCGCCTGAATCATCGAAACCAGTTCCTCCACCACATTGACATTGGAAGTCTCGAGATAACCTTGCTGCAAGGAGCCGATGCCGTTAATACCCGGGGTGCCGGAGTTCGGGTTACCGGAGGCGGCTGTTTCGGAAAAAAGATTCTGACCACGCGGATCCAAGCCGGCCGGATTGATAAAGTTGGCCAGTTGTATTTGTCCGACCTGGGTGGTCGCCGCCGTGCCGCTTTGTTTGACACTGACCACACCGTCGGTGGCAATCGTCACCGACTGCGCATTGGCCGGAATGGTGATCGCCGGTTGCACGGGCTGACCGCTCTTGGTCACCAACTGGCCTTGTGCGTCGACCCGAAACGCCCCGTCGCGGGTGTAGCCTACCGTGCCATCGGGCATCTGCACCTGAAAAAATCCCTGACCATCGACCGCCATATCAAACGAGTTGCTGGTCTGGGTCAGATTGCCCTGCGAATAGTTGCGGGAGGTTGCGACCGTCTTGACCCCGGTACCTAATTGCAGGCCAGTGGGCAAGGTGTTTTGCTGCGAACTCTGGGCACCGACCTGACGAATATTCTGATAGAGCAAATCTTCAAAGGTCGCGTGTGAGCGCTTAAAACCATTGGTACCGACGTTGGCCAGATTATGCGAAATCGCATCGAGCTGGGTCTGTTGTGCGTCTAGCCCGGTTTTGGCAATCCAGAGTGATCGAATCATGATCTTCCTTGGTGACTGTTTGGGTTCACTAACTGGTGGTCAGTAACTGCGCGGCACGCTGCGAATTCTGTTCGGCGTTCTGCAACAAGCGCATTTGCATTTCGAACTGCCGGGACAGGGCGATCATCCCAACCATCGATTCGACCACGTTGACATTGCTGCTCTCCAAGACGCCCGAGGCCATTCGAACCGCCTCATCTGCGGGTGCCGAATCACCGTTGGCGGTTCTGATCAGTCCGTCAGCGCCCTTGCGCAATTCGGCGGCAGGCGGATTCACCAGCTTGATGCGCCCGATGGTGCTCGCCGGCTGACCGGCGACTCTGGCCGATACCGTACCGTCGATACCCATCAGCACTTCGGCATTGGCGGGTACAGTGATCGGGCCGCCATCGGAAAGCACTGGTAAACCATTGCGGGTTTGCAGTACGCCGTCGGGCGAGACTTCGAGCGCACCGGCGCGCGTGTAAGCTTCGCTGCCATCCAGACCCTGAATCGCAATCCAGCCGTCGCCGTTGACGGCGATATCAAGCGCCCGTCCGGTTTGGGTCAGCGCACCGGCCTGTGGATTGAAGCCGGCGGTCGCCTCGAGGTTGTAGACCCGCGTCGTCGCGGTGCCGTCGGCGCGAATCGGTACCGAACGAAAGGCCAGCAGGTCGGCCCGAAAGCCGGCGGTGTTGGCATTGGCCAGATTGTTGGTCAGCGCATCTTGCCGCTGCATCAAGGCCTTGGCACCGCTCAGTGCCTGGTAGATGAAACGATCCATGATTAGCGCAGATTGACCAAGGTCTGCAGAACCTGATCCTGGGTTTTGATGGTTTGCGCGTTGGCCTGATAAAAGCGCTGCGCGGTGATCATATTGACCAGCTCGCCGGTTAAATCGACGTTCGAGTTCTCCACTGCGCCGGACTGCAACACACCGAGATTTCCGGTGGCGGGCGATCCGACCAGCGCCTGCCCCGATGAAGCCGAGGCCGCCCAGGCATTACCCCCGAGCGACTGCAGGCCCTGTGGGTTAACAAAATTGGCCAGCGCCACCTGCCCCTGGGCGCGAGACTGGCCGTTCGAGTAACGACCTTGTATGACACCGTCATCGGCGACCGAAAAACCGGTCAGCCGGCCCGCTGTGTAGCCGTTTTGATTCATCTCGGTCACGCCGAAGTTCGAACCGAACTGCGTCACACTGCTGGTTTCGACGGCAAATGCCAAGGTACCGCCGGCATCGGCACCGACCGGCAAGGTAATGTTCATCGGGCTACCGGCGGTCAATAATCCGGCGGCGGAGAAGGTTAAATTAGCGACTGGATTGCCGGCCAAAGCTGTGCCGTCGGCGGCAGCATTGACTTCCCAGGCGTTCGCTCCGGTCTTGCGAAAGTACATCGCCAGCGAGTGCTCCCGGCCGAGCGAATCAAACACGGTGTAGGTGGTCGCACCATTAAACGTGCGCGGATCAGCCAGATTGAACGGCAAGGTCGCCAGCGTGGCGCGCGCATCCAGGTTGGCGGCGATGCGGCCCTCACTGGACACCCTGGGCGTAATGTCCACCGTACTCAGACGCATATCAGCGGCTGCGCCCTGGCTGATCAATCCGGTATCGTCGGCGCGGTAGCCGGTCAGGCGTGCACCTTGCGAGTTGACGACGTAGCCGTCCTTGTCGAGCTTGAACTGGCCGTTGCGACTGTATTCAACGCTGCCCTGATTGGACATCCGAAAGAAGCCGGCACCATTGATCGCCACATCGAGCGGATTATTGGTGGTCGCAATATCACCTTGCGTAAATTGCTGCGCAATCTCGCTGACCGTCACGCCAATGCCGGCACCGTTGGACATTGCGCCCGACAGGGAACTGGCGTAGACATCGGCGAACTCCGCACGCGAGGTTTTGGCACCAATCGTGTTGGCATTGGCAACGTTATTACCGATCACATCGAGATTGCGCGAGGCGGCGTTCAGACCCGAAAGTCCTTGCTGAAAACTCATGGTTTGTGCTCCTGAAGTATTGCTCTGACATCTGAAAGTTGAAACTGGCCGCGACCACCAATCTCCAGGCGCGGCCCATCCTGGCCCGAGATCACGGCACTGACAGCTTGCGCTTGCAGGGCAGTCACCGGTTTGAGCTCGGTTGCGGTTCCCGCATTGACCCGAAATTGATACTTGCCGGCCGGCGCTGGCGTGCCATCGGCGGCCAATCCGTCCCAGGCAAAGCTGTGCACGCCGGCATCCTGCGCGGACAGCGTCTGGCTGGCCAATACGCCGCCGGCGGCATCCAAAATATCGATTCGGGTCACACTCGCGGCTTGCGTCAGCTCGAACCCGCCCTGTGCCGGTGTTCGCTCAACACCGTTGACTGGCAGCGCGCCCAGCGTCATGCTGTCACCCTTGACTAAT
>JANORY010000580.1:0-1268 GCA_031415535.1 Burkholderiales bacterium
GGTACATCCCGCAGTGAAGCCGCCGCCGCCATCGAAAGTATCAGTCGCGACGATCCTTGAGCTTCCCATGCAGGAGCGAGTTCAACTTGCCGTACTCATTTTGGAGAGCATTGCCGCTGTCCCCGGAACTGTTGCGGTCAGCGCCGAACTGAAGGCGGAACTCGACAAACGAATTAAGGAATTCGATGCCAATCCCGAAGCCGGCGATTCATGGGAGCAGGAAAGCCCGCCTCCGTAACGGCACATGGCGTATCGGCTGAAGTTCGCGGTGCGCGCAGGCCATGCGTTCCATTGGCTCACCTATTGGCTCAAATTTGGCTCATTCGCCGCGTCCGAAGAGTCAAAAACACCTGCAAAAACAACGCTTTACCTACGCGTGGGCTGGCCATTTGGCCCGGCGCGTTCAATCATCGGGGCAGATTGGAGGGCTTTTGAGCCAAATGGGAACAGGTTATTTTTGATTCGCCAGCCCATGGCGGGCGCCGCTCCGACGACCCTCCATGGCCCGCAACGGCAAGACCGACCGACTCCCCCAATGCCCGCTTGAGCAGCGACCGGATGTGGGGAATAAATGGTACGGGAATTCGCGCAGGCTATCACTTCGCCGGTCAAGCTTTGCGACCGCCATCCAAAGCCGTCAGTCCGGGCGGCCCGCGCCAGTGTCCGCGATGCAGCGTAACCCGACACCCACGAACGGCAGATTCCTGGCGGTAAATTTGCCGCCGATGCGCGGGTAAGTGGGGAAACACTCGATCTGCCAGGTGCGCCGCCGTCTTCGACATGCGCCTGGTGCGGAAAGCGGGGCAGAACCCGGTTCGACATGGACGATGCCGCGCTCAGGGCGGCCGTCGCCAGCGAACCGCGGGGGGTGCATTTTGTCGTCAGCACAGACGACATTGGCGCTGCGGGTGCCGCCCTTGAAACGCTCGGTATTGATCGCGGGCCGGTGGGGCAAGCGAGCCGACATTCACGACGTGGCCTGCTGGAGCGGCAGATCCGCCGTGCGTGATGATGGGCACCGCCTGTTCGACGGCGCGCTGCCAGCACTGATCAAGTGGGGCAAACCAGGTGCCGCGGAGCCGCTGCGCCTGCACCCCAGGAACAGCTTGCCGCGGTCGGGCGTTTCGCCGCAGGTCATTGCCGTCACCCATCCTTCAGCCGACAAGTTGCAAGCCGCCTTTGACGCCATCGGCCTGGCCGGCATTCGAGCCAATACGCGCGACATGGACACGCTGGGCATAACCAAATGCGCGCTACCTGGGCTCGTG
>JANORY010000581.1:0-1286 GCA_031415535.1 Burkholderiales bacterium
CAAAGTGTAAGACCTCTGGCGAGTTGACCGTGCCGATGCACACTGGGACGCAGCCGGTCTCACAGCGGCTGAAACCACAGCCGCTGATATTTCTCATCGCATCGAATCAGGTTGACCTCATGCCGTGTACAGCGGCATTTGCCCACGCGCCGACGCCCGAGGCGGTGCGCGCGCCTCCAGGCCCAGGTGAGTGAGAATTTTCTCGATCACCGGTGCCTCCAGAATCGCGGCGATAATCTTCAGCTCGCCGCCGCAGTTCGGGCAGTGCTCAAGGTCGATACTGAAGACCCGCTTGAGCAGCCGTACCCAAGTGGGCCGCGCGGACCGCAGCGCAAGCTTGACCTCGCCCGCGTCCGGCTGCGCCGATTGCGCGGGAACTGGTGGCTGCTGTGGCACCACCTGCGCGCGCAGCTTTGCCGAATTGGCGTAACAGACGGTGCCAGCACGCCATGAAACCGGATCAGGTGCAATCGCGGGCGTGGCACCAACGCGGCCAGGCGCTGCATGAACTCCAGCGGCGACATCACCAAGTGCGTAGTGCCGTCGCGCCAGGGTGTCTTTAGCGTCAGCACCACTTGGCCGGCCGCGTTGCACCGCACCCGTTCGTTGGCTAACGCCGAGCCCGGACACAAACAGTCCAGTGGACTGTTTGTGCCTGGCGAGGGGCCGGGCCTCTGGACCGGCGCGGCCTGCAAGGCGCGCGGGTGATGTAACGGCACAATCGCTCCAAGGAATCGCGCTCGTGCGCCGCGCAGCGAACTGCCGCGTGCAGGCTAAAACCTTCCGTGTTGGCGCACAGCTTCTGCTTGAGCTGCGCAGGTGCTGGCTTTGCACCGTGCAAAGTCAGCACTTTCTGACCGGTCCGTGGACCGTACGCTATGCGATAGACGCAGGCTGCGGCCTGCAAACGCTTGATCGCGCGCGACTCGTCCGAATCGTCGCCAGCGTCATCGTCGGCCAAGTAGGTTTCGCCCTGCTGTTCGACCAGAACGCCTTGCCGGGTGAGCAGTCTCATCATCCGCGTGATGATCTCGTGCAACACCGCCTGCACCGCTTCGTCGGTCGGTGCGGGCACGCCGACAAACACCGGCTCTCCGTCGGCACCGCGTCGGTAAACGCCGTCGAGCACCAGGCAATGCATGTGAATATTGAGCGACAACCACACTGAATACCATGCCGTTGACCGTGACGGTGCACTACCCGTTTCACCCGCTGCATAAGCGTCTTCTCGAAGTCGTGGCGTGGCCGCGCCGAGCTGATCTCTCATTGACGGTTCACCACCCCGA
>JANORY010000582.1:0-2347 GCA_031415535.1 Burkholderiales bacterium
TCGGGGTGGTGAACCGTCAATGAGAGATCAGCTCGGCGCGGCCACGCCACGACTTCGAGAAGACGCTTATGCAGCGGGTGAAACGGGTAGTGCACCGTCACGGTCAACGGCATGGTATTCAGTGTGGTTGTCGCTCAATATCCACCTCCACTGTCTCGTGCTCGACGGTGTTTACCGGCGCGGCGCCGACGGCGAGCCGGTGTTTGTCGAAGTCCCCGCACCGAGCGATGAAGCGGTGCAGGCGGTATTGCACAAGATCATCACGAGGCTGATGAAGATGCTGACGCGCCAAGGGGTTCTGGTCGAAGAGCAGGGCGAGACCTACTTGGCCGACGACGATGCCAGCGACGATTCGGACGAGGCCCGCGCGCTGCGGCGTTTGCAGCCCGCAGCCTGCGTTTATCGTATAGCCTACGGTCCGCGGGCCGGCCAGAAAGTGCTGAGCTTGCAAGGCGCCAAGCCCAAAGCGTCGGATTTCAAGCAGCGCCTGTGCGCCAACCTGGAAGGCTTTAGCCTGCACGCGGCGGTGCGCTGCGCCGCCCACGAGCGCAAGGTGCTGGAGCGGCTGTGCCGATACATAACCCGCCCGGCGCTGGCCAACGATCGGGTGCGGTGTAACGCAGCCGGTCAGGTAGTGCTGACATTGAAGACGCCCTGGCGCGACGGCACGACGCACTTGGTGATGTCGCCGCTTGCGTTCATGCAGCGCCTGGCCGCGCTGGTGCCACGCCCGCGATTGCATCTGATCCGGTTTCATGGCGTATTGGCACCGTCTTTTACACAAATTCGGCGAAGCTGCGTGCGCAGGTGGTGCCGAAGCAGCCGCCCCAACCGGCGCAGACGACCCAACCGGAGGCGAGCGAGGTTAACCTTGCGCACCGGCCAATGCGGCCCAGTTGGGCACGGCTGCTCAAGCGGGTCTTTGATCTCGATCTTGAGCACTGCCCGAACTGCGGCGGCGAGTTGAAGATCATTGCGGCGATTCTGGATGCTTCGGTGATCGAGAAGCTCCTGACCTACTTGGGCTTGCAGGCGCGCGCACCGCCTCGGGCACCCGCGCGGGGCCAAATGCCGCTGTACACGAGCTGATGCCCGATTCGATGCCCTGAGCAGTTCCAGTGGCCTTCAGACCGGCTGCGTCGCCGCGCGCATCGGCATGGTCAGCGCGAGCGGGCCGCTCGCTTTGAGCCGAATACCTTGGCCCAAGCGCGGCGTTTTGTCAGCAATCTCTCGGCCCGTTCCCCCGACCGACTCTCCCGTTCACCGACCGACTCTCAATTCGGTGGCATTGCCGGGTGCAATCAGCGCGAAAACAGCGTTTGAATTTCCTATCCTCGTCGAAGATGCCATACGGAAAACACGGCGCGGAGCCGGCGATCAGGACGGTTTTGTCGTCGATGGCAGCGGCCACCGCAGCTACATCGGCGCGCCCGTCGGGGCGAACCGGGATTCGCCGTTCGTCCAGATCCATCGCCAGGGTGGCCTTGGTAAAGGCTGGATGAGCGGTGTCGGGCAACACGACATTGCCCTCTCCTCGACGCAGCTTGCGGGTGCGCCGTGCATGTTCGCGTGTCAATGCCGGTTGTAAATTCTCCAAAAGTGCCGGTTGAATTTTCCCCACCCAAGTTAGTTTTTAGGGATCAGCCAGCTATTGATCGAGAGCCTCCTTCTTGAGACTCGGAAAGGCACGTTTTCCGCCGAGTGCATTTTCGGTGAAGAATTTGAAGAAGGCATCGCGCCCGACCTGCGAGGCTTCGGCCTCACCACCAAACACATAGAGCGGCACACGCCCCTCACGCCAGCGACTGTCGCCCTGGGCGCATGCTTCGAGCGCCGCGTCAATTTGTGGGCGGCTCCAACCCTCTTTGGGCAACTGTTCCATGGGTTTGTCCCTTGGTCCCCGAACGATTACTGTCGAACGAATTCGCGAATCACCTTGCCGGGCCTTTGCCCGGTATGCTCACCGTGGGCGACGATGGTCTGCCCGCCAACCAGCGTCGCATCGTAACCCTTGCCCTTGACAATAAATCGCCCGCCGCCGTGCGGGAAGTCGTTGACATACTCAGGCTGGCAGGTGCCCAGGTTTTGATAGTCGATGACGTTCAGGTCGGCATGCCAGCCTTCCCTGATTTCGCCGCGGTCGCGCAAGCCGAGTACACGCGCGGGTTGAGAAGTAAGGCGGCGAATTGCGTCCGGCAAGGTGAATACGCCGCGCTCGCGGGTCAATTCGCCTTGCCGGACGCAATTCGCCGCCTTACTTCTCAACCCGCGCGTGTACTCGGCTTGCGCGACCGCGGCGAAATCAGGGAAGGCTGGCATGCCGACCTGAACGTCATCGACTATCAAA
>JANORY010000583.1:0-4505 GCA_031415535.1 Burkholderiales bacterium
GGGCTGGCCGCTGGCTTGCATCTGGCAGCCGCGTTTGATATCAATCCGCTGCAGTTGAACGGCCCGCAATACATCGATTCGCCGTTTGTGCGCGAACGTGTCTGGCGAGGTGGCGGCCGAGTAGAGCTGCCAACCGGACCGGGCCTGGGCGTTGAGGTTGATGAAGCTTATGTTCGCAGGCACGCATTGGAGGTCAGGCTGTGAGCGATTCACCGCTGCCTGTAAGCAGTGCAGCGCCTGGCGCAGGTACCTCGGTCAAGCCGCCGACCACCTCGGTCGAGCCGCCGACCCGCTCGGTCAAACCGACGACCGCTTATCGAGTGCGTCATCTGATCAGCCTGGTTTTACCGTCGGTGCTTATGTTCGCGGTGCTGCTGTTGTTCTGGAAATTGGCCGTTGACCTGCTCGATATCCGCGAGTATTTGTTACCCGGTCCGCAGGCCGTGCTGCGCGCGATGTTGGGTGATGAAATTCCCTGGGCGCGACATATCTGGGTGACAGCGGTCGAGATTCTCGGCGCTTTTGTGATTGCCGCCGTCACTGGCGTGTTGCTGGGTATGTTGATCGCGTGGTCACCACTGCTGGCGCGCCTCTTGATGCCGTTCCTGGTATTCGTGAACACCTTGCCGAAGGTCGCCGTGGCGCCGCTCTTTCTGATCTGGCTCGGTTATGGCATCTTGCCAAATATGCTGATCGGCGCCTTGATCGGTTTTTTTCCGGTCGTCATCAACACCTCGGTCGGTCTGACCCAGATCGACCAGGATCTGATTGATCTGGGTCGGGTGTTCAACGCGCCGAAGTGGAAAGTGTTTGTGAAGATCCGGATTCCGAACGCTTATCCTTACATTCTGAGCGCGCTCAAAGTGACTGCGACCTCGGCAGTGGTCGGCGCGATTGTCGGTGAGTTTGTTGCCTCGCAGCGCGGTCTTGGCTACGTGATCATCACTTCACAAACCAACATGAACACGCCGGTCGCCTTTGCCGCGCTGATTTGGATTTCGATTTTGGGCCTTCTGCTGTTTGGATTAGTCGCCGGGTTATCCCGTCTCCTGGCACCCTGGGCAGAGGAACCGTAAACGGGCTAAAGGTAAGTCGACCAGGAGAACACAAATGAACCGATCGTTGCGACGCTTTGTATCATTAGACTGCTTTGTATCATTAGACCGCGTTATATCATTGGACCGGATTATCAAGGGTGCCGCTGCCGCCGCAATGTTGATCGCTGGCAGCGCGATGGCGCAGGCCCCGGAGAAGTTCACGTTTGCGCTGAACTGGTTTGCGGTCGGAGACCATGCTGCCTATTGGGTCGCGATGGAGAAGGGCTATTTCACACAACGCGGTCTCGACGTGACGCTCGAGAACTCGAAAGGCTCCGGCGACTCTATTGCCAAGGTAGATACCGGTCGTGCCGATGCCGGTCTGGCTGACGCGGTCGCCGTACTCAGTGCCTCGGCACGCGGCGCGCGCACCAAAATGGTCGGCATGGTGTTCGATAACACGCCCCTGAACTTCTTCAGTCGCAAGGACAAGCCGATCAACACGCCGAAAGATCTTGAAGGCAAGACGATTGGTGCACCTCCGGGCGACGGCCAGCGGCAAGCCTGGCCAGCGTTTGCCAAGCTGCACAAGATCGATGAGAGCAAGGTCACCTGGGTGAATATCGAGCCGGCCGCCAAAATTGCGGCGCTGGCCGAGAAGCGGGTCGATGTGGTGGGCGACTACAGCACCGGCTTGCCGTTCTATGAAAAAGCGATGGGTGCCGGCAATGCGGTCATGATGCCTTGGGCCAAGACCGGTTTCGATCTGTACAGCATGTCGATAATTGCCAGCGAGAAAACCATGGCGGAAAAGCCGAAGCAGTTGAAGGCCTTCCTGGAAGCCGCTTACCTGGGCTGGCGCGACGTGATGAACGATCCGAAGGCGGCACTCGCAATCTTCAAGAAGCGGGTACCGGAAATCGATCTGACGATTATTGAACCGAACCTGATGCTGGGCCTGGATTTGATGCGTACCAAGACGTATGCCGACAAGGGCATCGGTTGGATTGATGAAGCAAAAATGTGTCAGTCAGTTGATATCGTCAACACCTACATGGGTCTGCCCAAAAAGGTCGAATGCAAGACCATCTTCAGCACCGAGTTTCTGACCAAAGTGGCGATGCCGCTGACTGTGAAATAGTCTGATGAGCGCGGGCCATCAGCAGCGCGCTTTGATAGAGATCGATCGGGTCGCCATGACCTATCAGGCCGACAGCGGTCCTGTCGAAGCCTTGCGTGATATATCGCTTGAGATCGGCGAGGGCGAATTTGTTGCGATCGTCGGACCCAGCGGTTGTGGCAAGTCGACGCTGATGCGCATTATTGCCGGTCTGCGTCCGGTTAGCGCCGGCCAGGTCGCGGTTAATGGCGTGCCGGTACGGGGGCCAATCTCACAAGTCGGTATGGTGTTTCAAGCGGCCGTGTTGCTGAAGTGGCGAACGGTGATTGACAACGTACTGTTACCGGCCGAGTTGTCGGGCCTGAACCCGGCGGGCTTGCGGGATCGCGCGCGGCAGTTGCTGGAGTTGGTCGGGCTCGCAGGTTTCGAGAACAAGCGACCGAGCGAGTTATCGGGTGGTATGCAGCAGCGTGCGTCCCTTTGCCGGGCGCTGATTCTTGATCCGCCGATTCTGCTGATGGATGAGCCGTTTGGCGCACTCGATGCGATGACTCGCGACGAGATGAATCTGGAACTGCTGCGCATATGGGGCGAGGATCGCGGCTCGGCCGCCGGCGCGCGCAAGACCATTGTATTTGTCACGCACTCAATCGCCGAGGCGATTTTCCTGGCCGACCGGGTCATCGTCATGAGCGCGCGGCCCGGGCAAGTGGCCGCCATCCACAAGGTGCCCATCGCACGGCCGCGCACAGTAGCAACCCGTGCGGCACCGCAGATGGGCGAGTTGTCGCTTCAGATCTATGCCGAATTAACGGCCGCCAAAGCTAAGGCGTATGTATCCTGAGGTGTATCGATCGTGAATCTGCGTGTAGCCTTATGCAACGAAGTATTGGCACCGATGGAGTTTGCCGAGCAATGTGCGCTGGCGGCGCAGCTTGGCTACGATGGATTGGAAATTGCCGCGTTTACCCTGGCCGATGACTTTGACGAATTGAGCGCGGCGCGCTGTGCCGCTGTACGTCGCGCAGCCAGTGATGCCGGAGTTGCCATCGTCGGACTGCACTGGTTGTTGGCGCGTCCCGCCGGCCTGTCGATTACCAGTGGCGACGCGCGCGTGCGCGCACAAACCGTGTTGGCAATTCGACGCCAGATTGATCTGTGTGCGCAGTTGGGCGGCGAGTTGCTGGTGCATGGTTCGCCGGCACAGCGCCGCTTGCCGGAGGGCGCCGCAGATAGCGCAGAAGTGCTGGCTGCGCAGCAGCGGGCAGTCGAAATTCTGTATGGTGCCGCCGAATACGCTGGCCAGGCGCAGTTGTTGTATTGCCTTGAGGCATTGGCGGCGCCGAACGCGAACTTTGTCAACACCCTGGACCAGGCGGCCGCGATCGTACAAGCATCGCCGCACCCGGCGCTGCGCATGATGCTTGACTGCGCCGCGGCTGGCCGCACCGAACACTGTCCACCGGCCGAACTGCTTGATCGATGGCTGCCGAGTTCGAGCATTGCCCACGTACAACTCAATGACCCGAACCTGCGCGGCCCGGGTCAGGGAACGCTTCGCTTTGCCGGGATTTTATCGGCACTGTCACGACATCACTATCCGGGCTGGGTATCGGTCGAACCGTTTGACTATCATCCCGATGCTCGAAGCTGTGCGGCACGTGCCATCGGTTATTTGCGCGGCTTGGCCGAGGTGATCCCATGAACGCTGCGCCGCGACTGCGCCTGATTCAAGCCGATTGTTTTGAGCAAGCGTTCCGACTCCGCTTGCCGTTTCGCTTCGGTGCGGTCACGATCACGCAAGGATTGCAGGCGATCATCCGAGTCCGGATCCAGCTTGCCGACGGGCGCGAAGGCGAGGGTTATGCGGCCGAAGCTTTGGGCGCCAAATGGTTCGACAAAAACCCGTTGCTCAGCGATGAGCAGAACCTGCAGCAATTGCGGCGCGCGCTCGAGCTGGCCGTTCTGATGTATCGCGATGCCGGTTCAAGTGTTGCCACGCGCCGCGATGCGCACCTCGGTGTGCGCTCCGTGGCGCGCGCCGGTACCCACGACCGCGCGTTCGGACACACAGCGTTCGGCCTGTTCGCCGAGGTCTACAGCGAGCATCTTCAGGCCTGCGCGCAAATTGATCTGCCGCCGCTGGTCGCAAGCTTTGGCCCGGCTTTGCTTGATCGTGCTGTGCTCGACGCCTTATGCCGACTAACCGGGATGAGCTTCTGGCAGGCCATGCACATCAATCTGCCAGGCTTCGATGCCGCTCGTGTGGCACCGGACTTGGCCGGCTTCGACAGCGATACATTTTTGCGCGGTCTGACGCCGTTATTACGCATACATGCACGCCACAC
>JANORY010000584.1:0-1619 GCA_031415535.1 Burkholderiales bacterium
TTCCGGTGTCAGACCAATCGCTTTCAGCAGAATGGTCGCCGGCAACTTGCGGCGGCGATCGACCCGGAAATACAAAATGTCCTTGGCATCGAATTCGAAGTCGAGCCAGGAGCCACGATAGGGGATGATTCGAGCCGAGAACAACAGCTTGCCCGAACTATGGGTCTTGCCGCGATCATGCTCGAAAAACACGCCGGGCGAGCGATGCAACTGCGAGACGATGACCCGTTCGGTGCCGTTGACGATGAATGAACCGGTGGTGGTCATGAGCGGAATCTCGCCCATGTACACTTCTTGCTCCTTGACCTCCTTGACGGTCGGCTTGCTAGCCTCGCGGTCCATGATGATCAGTCGAACCTTGGCGCGCAGCGGCGCATTGAACGACAAACCGCGCTGCTGGCATTCCTTGACGTCAAACGGCGCCGAGCCCAGCATGTACTGCACGAACTCGAGCCGTGCCAAGCCGTTGTGCGACTGAATCGGGAAAATTGAACGGAAAGCCGCTTCCAGGCCTTCGTTCTTGCGCTGACTGGGCAGAGCGCCGTCCTGCAGAAACTGCATATAGGACTCGATCTGGGTGGTCAACATATACGGCACGTTCAGGACGACGCGCCGCTTCGCAAAACTCTTGCGAATACGCTTTTTCTCGGTGAACGAATAGGTCGTTTGGGGCATGGACACTCCGTGTCAGAGTTCGAACATTAATTCGGTAAGCATAAAACAGAAACCCAAACCCCGTCGGCAAGACCCCGCCAGGGTTTGGGTAGCGCTTGAAGCAAGCTTCAATGCGCAGTTTTCGAGCACATGCGCGAAAACTTACTTGATTTCGACCTTGGCACCAACCGCTTCCAGGTCTTTCTTCAACTTCTCGGCGTCGGCCTTGTTGATGCCTTCCTTGACGGCCTTCGGTGCGCCATCGACCAGGTCTTTGGCTTCCTTCAGAC
Organism: Burkholderiales bacterium; assembly: GCA_031415535.1. Classification (GTDB taxonomy): domain Bacteria; phylum Pseudomonadota; class Gammaproteobacteria; order Burkholderiales; family Burkholderiaceae_E; genus JANLTP01. The sequence continues at coordinate 945 of JANORY010000584.1, forward strand.
CGAGACTGGTCGCGGCACGCACGACCTTGATGGCTTCAACTTTCTTCTCGCCGGCGGCCAGCAACATGACCGTAAATTCGGTCTGCTCTTCAACCGGGGCAGCGGCTGCACCACCCGCGCCCGGCGCTGCAACGGCGACTGCCGCTGCGGCAGCCGACACGCCGAACTTCTCTTCCATCATCTTGATCAGTTCAGACAAATCCAGAACCGTCATGCCTGCGACTGCGTCGAGGACTTCTTGCTTGCTCAGTGCCATTTCATCACTCCGATTTTGTACCCTGGGCTACCAGGTGTTGGTATTGCTGTTTGTATTACTGCTTAAATTTGCTAATGCTGATCGTCGTTATCTGAATGTCTTACGCTTGTACGGCTGGTTCCGCTTGAACTTCTGCTGGCACTTCTGCCGGCACTTCGGTTTGCGCGGAAACTGCAGCTTGCGCTTCCTCTTTCTGCTTCAGAACAGCAGCCAGTGCGCGGGCGAACTTGCTCGGCACTTCGTTGAGGGTGCGTACAAACGTTGCGATCGGGGCTTGCATGGTGCCCATCAATTTCGCAAACAATTCATCCCGGCTTGGCATGGTGGCAAGTGCCTTGATTCCGGCTGCATCGAGCGGAAAGTTAGGCATTGCACCGGCTTTCAAGACCAGTTTGTCATTGGTTTTAGCGAAATCATTG
>JANORY010000585.1:0-15129 GCA_031415535.1 Burkholderiales bacterium
CTGCAGGTAAGCGCCGCCATGGCGCGCTTCATCTTTGGCGATGATCTCGTAAATCGCCTTGATGACCGGTTCGTTGTGCCATTGGGCAGCCCGTCGGTACCAGTGGTTCAAGCGGATTTCGCCGCAAAAGTGCAGCATCAATGTCTCAAGCGCTGGCGCTTCATCGAATTCGAAGCGAATCGCATGTAACTCGGCCTCACTCGGAATAAGGTCGGGTCGAAAGCGGCGCAAATACTCCATCAAGACCAGTGAGTGTTTCTGTTCTTCAAAGAACCAGACCGACATGAAGGCCGAGAAGTCGCTGTCGTGGCGGTTATCGCGCAGGAACATCTCGGTGGCCGGCAGGGCCGCCCATTCGGTAATGGCGTTCATCTTGATGGTCTGTGCCTGCTCCTCGCTGAGTTTGCTGGCATCAAACTGCGCCCAGGGCACGTCGTGCTCCAGGTTCCATCGCACCGATTCGAGCGATTTGAACAAGTCAGGATAAAGCATGGGGGACGCTCACTTTCGAGATAACCTCGCATTTTACCAAGCGTGGGCCAAATTGGGTCAAGAAGACGCACGCCTCTTGAGCCATCGCATGAGTTTACCGATTAGTGGCAGCTTTTCATAAAGTTCCTCGGCCGCATCCCAATAATCGCGATGCAAACAAATGAGCCCGCTTGAGTCGAACTGTAAATGGCTGGCACCGCGCACCGTTAGTTCCGCGATCTCACCCTTGAAGGAGAACAGAAAATCCCAGACCAGAAAGGCTTGCGAACCCTCGGCGATGTGTTGATGCACGACAAAACGAGGACGATCGAGCTTGACGTACATATGCTCAAACACGCGGCGGATTTCGGCAATACCCTTGACTTCGTTAAACGGATCCTTGAACGCCGCGTTGGCCGCGTACCAGTTCGACAGTTCAGCCAGACTGGCTGGCGTCAATTGCTCGAAGTAGCGCGCCAACGCGACGACGCGCTGGGTGCAATGAATCAGTTGATCATCAGCCATCATGCCGGTCGCGCAATATGTCCGCCCGGCTGGTGCCTTCTTCACGTGTAGCTCGGCCGATCAGCGGCATGTACAGCCAGTAGGGCAAGATGCTCAGGAACTTGAGCCAGCGGGTGAATCGGTGCGGGAAGTGTATTTCGTAGTCGCCGCGCTGCAGTCCTGACACTATCGCTTGAGCGGCCGCTTCGGCCGAGATCAGCGCCGGCATCTTGAAGGTGTTGCCGGCCGTCAGGGGGGTATCGACAAAACCGGGGTTGATCAAGGTCACGCCAATCCCGCGTGGATGCAGGTCCAGATACAAGGACTCGCATAAGTTGATCAGCGCCGCCTTGGTCGGTCCGTAAATCAGCGCCTTCGGCAGGCCGCTGTAGCCAGCGACGCTGGAGACAATGGCAATCCCGCCTTTGTTTTGCTTCAAAAGCGTCGGTAACAGCACCGACAATCCGTTCAGCACACCGGACAAATTGGTATTGACTACTGCCAGGGCGCGGGCGAGCTCGAAGCTGTCGGCCTGCATGGGCGCATAGGTTCCGGCGACCCAGACAATCAGATCGAGGCCACCCCAGTGTTTGATCAGCGTATCGTGCGCCGATTGCAACTCTGCAACCTCAGTGACGTCAGCGCAAATCAGATAATGGCCGCCTGCCTGAATCTGTTCGAGCGTTTGGCCGGTAGCTTTGGTCATGGCATTGACCAGCGCCGGTTCGCGCCGAGCGGTGACCGCCAGGCGAGCCCCTCGCGCGAGCAGCGGTTGAATCAGCGCGGCACCGATTCCGGTCGATGCGCCGACAATCCAGACGCGCTTGCCCCGCCAGTTCGTGATTCGCGGATTCATCGTGTCAGGGCCGTTTGGTGAAGGACAATAACACCTCGCCCAGCCGAACGCCGTACTTGGTCATGCCTGCCCGATTCAACATCACCTTGTCATCGATCAGGTACATCCAGTCGTCAAAGTCGACGTGGTAAACGGTTCCATCGACCGGCAGGGCGAGTACGTAACGCCAATTCAAGGCGTTACCTGCAGCCCGACCGATCGCCTCGCCGATGACGTCACTCGCCGTGCCAATGTAGCGGTTGGCGTCGAGTTTTCGAATCGTCCAGATGCGCTTTTGCCGGCTGCCGTCAGAGTACAAAAAGTCTTCATCCAGAGTACCTGTGTCGCCCTGCCAAGTGCAGCGCATCAGCACCGTAAAGCGCTTGACGACTTTGCCCGATCGGTCCTGAAATACGCCCCAGGCATCGATGGTTCCGTTGAAGTAGGTCTTCAGATCGAGCAGCGGCTTTTCGGACTGATACTCCGATGGTTCGAGCCCGGCGCAACTGGCCAGGAGGGACGCGCCGGCAAGCAGGCTGAGTCGTCTCAGGTGGGACGGCTGGATGGCATTCATGTTGTTGACTCGGATAATGGGGTGGGCGGGTTACCGCCGGGCAGCGGCGAGATGACCAGCACGAAGCCGGCGATCAATTTGAGGGCACTCGGCAACCCCGCGTAAATCAGCGCCAGCGCCTGGGCTGGCCCGGCCGACCAGTATTGGCCCAGCCATTGGGTCAGTGGTAGCGCCAGGCCGGCCGCGATCGCGAGGTTCAGCTTGGTCGCGAGATTCCAGATGCCAAAGTAAGCACCTTCATGCGCACCGCGATCGCCGTGGGCGGCGATCACCAGCGCCAGCAGGGCGGGCGGCATCGCCAGATCGCTGCCGAGCGCAAAACCGGTCGCCACACAAACCAACATAAACGTTGTGTGATCGCCCGGCCCCAGACCGAGCGTCCAGACAAAACCGATCACCGCGATGGCTATGCCGATCAGCCAGGCATTGCGCAGCCCAAACTGGCGCGAGAACCATAACCAGAACGGCATGCCGAGCGCGGCCGCCAGAAAATAGGCACCGAGGAATAGCGCCGATTGCTCGGTGCTGGCCTTCAGTACGTCGGCCGAAAAGAACAGCACCAGTGTCGCCGGGATCGCCGTGGCAACGCCGTTGAATACAAAGGTCGTCAGCAACCAGCGAAACGCGCCGTTTTGTCGAACGCGCGACAAACCGGTCGTGTGCTCGGCGCGCCGGGCGTCGCCTTGATCGCCGTGTTCTGCTGAATTCGTGGCCAGCGCGGTGTCCGAGACGAGTCCGGCGCCGAGTCCGCGATGCCGAGGTGCCGGTGCCCGGTAGGACCAGAGGCTGGCCAGCAATGCCAGCGCACAAAAACCGATTGCCAGCTTGCCGGTATGCTCAGGGCTTAGCAACATCACGGCCAACAACACGCCGACCATACCAAACGTTTCGCGGGTGGTGGTCAAGCGCACTTGCTCCTCGGGTAGCGGGCTTAAGCTGGCACCCCAGGACTGGAAGGCAATCGAGACCACCGAATAGGCGAGGTAGGCCAGCACAGAAAACACCGTCAACCAGATAGCTAGGCCAGCACCGCGCACGGGTGGCAGCAGCAGCGCGGCGAATGCGATCACCAGCACCGGCAGCGCCGCTCGAATCCAGCGCGGAAAGTCGAAGCTGCGCCGCGTGCGATCGAGATACGTGCCGATCAGCGGATCGGCGAGTGCATCGACAGCGCGCGACGCGAACAGGATTGCGCCAATGATCGACAACTCAAGTCCGAAACTTCGGTTATAGAGTATCGGCAACAACACAAACAGCGGCAGTTCGAGTAACGCCAGCGGCATTCGCAAGGATCCGTAGGCCATCAGTTCGGCTCTGCTCAAGCGCGCCTCGGTCATGGCGAAGTTCGCCGAACGGCACCCGCGAGCAGGGCTTGGCGCAAGCCCGAGGCCCGCGTTTTCGGATCGAGCCAGATGGCGAAAAACGCTGGCCCGAATTGCGGGTCATCGATCAAGCCGATCGAACGGTCATTCAACAGAAACTGGACACTTTGGCCTGGCTTGTGAATACCTACCAGCCGATCGTTTTCGGTCACATTTGGGAACAGTTTGACCATCGCATCGCGCCATCGCTGGCGCTGCGCATCGGTGCCAATACCGAGTTGCTCGATTTCGCTGAAGCTGGATTCAGCGATCGCTTTGCCCTCAAACGAGCGCGCGTATTGCAGCTCGAGTGCGAACGCGGCCGCCGCGTAACTCGTCGGCTCGAGGCCCTGCGCGCTGACCCACAGTCGAGCCTCGTACACCTTGAGTCCGAACCAGGTAAAGCGCCCCGAGCCTGCAAGCCGCGGCGCGTCGAGGCTACTGAGCACCGATTGCGGCACCACGGCCGGGTTGCCGGCCGCAGGCGCGCTCAAGGTGAGCGCAATCCACAGCGCGGCGGCCAACCAGCCTGAACATTGACGCTTCATGGAACTAGGGCCGATTCATAGGGTTAGCCGGCCGCCTCGCCTGTGTCGTGTGGCTTTTGCAAGGTGAAGTGAACCACATCGGTGTTGCCGTAGCGAAATGCCGATTCGCAGTAAGCCAGGTAAAACTCCCACAGCCGTACGAACGCTTGATCGAAGCCCTTGTGCTGGATGCTTTCGGAGATGTTCATAAACGAGTGCCGCCACAACTTAAGCGTCTGGGCATAGTCCGCGCCAAACGTAAATTCCTCGACGCAGCGCAAGCCTGCGCGTTCGGCCGCTTCGACGAATTTGCTGCGCGAAGGCAACATGCCGCCCGGAAAAACGTATTGTTGAATGAAGTCGGTGCTGCGTCGATATCGCTCGAACAAATCTTCTGCGATCACGATCGACTGGATCGATGCGCGCCCGCCGGGTTTAAGGCAACGGCTGACCGTTTCAAAGTACGCGGGCCAGTATTTTTCGCCGACCGCTTCGAACATTTCAATTGAAACTATCGCGTCGTACACACCGACGTGATCGCGGTAGTCTTGCAGCAAAAGTTGCGTCGTGCAACCCCCGTCCGGTCGTTCGGTATCAGACACCTTGAGCCGATGGTTTGCGTAATCCAATTGCTCCTTCGAAATCGTCAATCCAGTCACTGCCGCGCCGCGCTCGCGCGCAAACTGGGCAAAACCGCCCCAGCCGCAGCCGATCTCCAACACGCGGTTGCCGACCGTCAGAGCCGACTGATCGTACAAGCGTTGATATTTGGCCTCCTGTGCCGTTTCCAGTGTTTGCGAAAAATCGCCTTCGAACAGCGCGCTCGAGTAGGTCATGCCGGAATCGAGCCACTGCGCGTAAAACTCATTGCCCAAATCGTAATGCGCATGGATATTGCGGCGCGAACCGGTGCGATTATTGCGATTCAACGCATGTTTAAGTCGGTACAACAGTTGCCCCCACCAGGAGCCGTAAACAATATCCTCCAGTGCCTGGCGATTCGACACCAGCAGATCGATGACCTCGATCAGATTCGGTGACGTCCAAGCGCGCGCAATCCAGCCTTCGGCGAAGCCGATGTCGCCTTTACTGAGGACGGCATCGAATACCGACCAGTCATGAATCCGCACTTGTGCCATGGGCGCACCGCTGCCGAAGCTGATTGTGCGACGATCCGGCAGGGTCAAATGCAAGGTGCCGGTCTTCAGTCGTTCGAGCAATTTGCAAACCACGCGGGCGCTGCCAGGAACGGCACCTTGCCTTGGGGACGTGATGTCGCCGGCGATCGTGTTGCCCAACGTTAGCGGTCCGTTCGGCATGGAACTTGGGTCGGGAATAAGCGGTGAGGTCATACGGATCCACGAGTAACAAAGGCCGGCGGAGCGGGCGGTTTGGTGCGAAACGGAACTTTGCTGCGCCATAAGCGCAACGCTTGCCAATGAATTCGGGCAATCACGCCCAAAGTGAAAAATGGGTAGGCAATCAAGGCGCTGACGGCTGACCTGCGGGTCAGTGGCTGCAGCCGCCCGCTCAGGCTGGTCGCCAAAAGGGGGCCTTGCGCGTCGTCGTAGTCAATTCGTGCACAACTGCGCTGCCCTGTGTTGACGAATCGGAATCGATAGCGACCCACGACATCGCAAAACGGTGACACATGAAAGGACTTGGTCGCGCTGAGCGCCTCGCCTTGCTTTAGTGGTGCTGCGCCGGCTTTACTGAGCAAATAGCAGTGGCGTTCACCGAAGGTGTTATGCACCTCGGCGACGATGGCGAATAGCGCGCCCGAGGCGTCGTGGCAAAACCAGAAGCTGACCGGTTTGAAGGAGTAGCCAAACATTCTTGGGAAGGCATGCAGCCAAAATTGCTGCGCCGCCGGCAAGCCGGCGTTGCGCAACAGATCATGCAGCCATTCCGAGGAACCCGAACCGTCACCGTGATCCTGCTCGTGAATACTCAGGGCGGCCCTTCGATTGACCGCAAACAACCAGTTGCCCTGAGACTTTCCAGCCAACTCATGCATGGCCAGTCGCACAAAAAACGAGCGATAACTAAACGCGTGTCGCGTCGGCCGCAACCGGGCATGACGTATTTCACCGAAGCCGATTTGCAGCGGCGGTTCAAGCCTGAGGATGGAGCGGCCGCCGGGTTCAGGCTGCACGACGGTGATCCAGAATGTGCGTCGATTCAATCAACGCTTGTGCTGCCTGCAGTCCCGAGCGCAGGCCGTCCTCGTGAAAACCAAACCCGAGCCAAGCGCCGGCGAACCAGGTATTTCGTAGTCCCTGGAGCTGCGGCAAAGCGCGTACTGCGCGTGCCGACTCGGCATCCAGAATCGGATGCTCAAATTCAAACCGCGAGATAACCTGGTCTGGTGCGGGCGCTTTCAATGGGTTCAGACTCAACAGCAAGGGCGTGGTGCACGGTAGCGGTTGCAGTTTGTTCAGCCAGTAGGTGACCGACACGGCTGGCGCACCGCGATTGCCGTCACTGAGGTAATTCCACGCAGCCCAGGCCAGGCGGCGTTTTGGCATCAAGCTCAGGTCGGTGTGCAGCCATGCTTGATTGGCCTGGTAGCGCACCCCTCGCAACAGGCTAAGTTCCGCCGGACTCGGGTCGTCGAGCAACTGCAAGGCCTGATTGCTGTGGCAGGCCAGAAGCACGTGATCAAACCGCTCGACGCCGGCGCTGTGTGTAACCTCGACTGCCGGACCGCCAGCACCGGTAAGCCGCGCAACGCGCAACACTGGCGTACCTGACCGGACATCGTGCAGACGCTCAAGAATTCGCCGTACGTACTCGCGCGAGCCACCGGTTACGGTGTACCACTGCGGCCGATCAGCGATCAGCAACAGGCCGTGGTTGTGAAAAAAACGCACGAAGCTGCCGAGCGGAAAGTCGAGCATCTGCTTCATCGGGCAAGACCAGATGGCGGCAGCCATTGGCAGCAAATATCGGTCGCGAAACGTTGCGCCGTAACCATTGCGCTCAAGAAAACTCGCCAGCGACTCGCGCCATTCGGGCGAATCATGTTGGTCGCCAATCTGTTTCGCCAAGACGCTGGCCTGCTTGTTGAACTTAAGAATGTCGGCCAGCATCCGCAAAAAACTCGGCGATAACAAATTGCCTGGCTGAGCAAAGACCGAACGCAGGTTGGTGCCAGCCCATTCGAAGCGGTGTGGCCCCTCCGACACGGCAAAGGACATGTCAGACGGCGACGTTGGCACCTGCAGACGCTCAAACAGGGCCAAGAGGTGCGGGTAGGTTAGATGGTTGAACACCAGAAAGCCGGTGTCGACCGGAAATCGTAGCCGGTCCAGTTCAACGTCGACGGTGCGCGCATGACCGCCCAGTTGCTGGTTGGACTCGAATACGGTGACGTCAAAGCCCTGTTCGGTCAGCGCCAGTGCTGCGCCGAGTCCTGAGACTCCGGCACCGACCACGGCGACCCGGCGTTTTAACAGGCTGGTTTTCATGCTCTAACGGGACGCATTTCAGTATTGATCAGGTTCGAAAAGGGCTGTCAGTGACCTGTTAGTCACTTTATGACTTTGTAGTATGAGCGCATGGCGAAGCTTTGTCAATGCGGGCTGTTTCTTAAAGCCCATGTCGACTACGCTTGAATATACCGGGCCACTTATAATTTGGATGTGCAATCATGCCCGCACGGCTTCTTTGTCCTGGACATTTTAGCCCGGTGGTGGGATGTTTGCAGGATGCACAAAGCTATAAGACATGAACAATCGGCCTGAAGCTATTTCGATTCCGAGCAGTATCGCCGCCGTTGAGCGGGATACCGGTCTTTCGAAGGACACCTTGCGAGTCTGGGAACGCCGTTACGGTTTTCCCAGCCCGAGCCGCGACATTTTTGGCGAGCGCTCGTATCCGGTTGATCAGTTGCACAAGCTTCGAGCGCTACGCCGATTGATCGACCAAGGCCATCGCCCTGGCAAGATTGTCGGTCTGTCAATTGAACATTTGCAATCGCTGGCCGGTCTTGACGATCCGCCTCGAAGTTCCGGCGATTGCCAGGGCAACGAAGGCCAGTTGGCGCTGCGGCTCTATTTCGATCTGATCAAGACGCACGATGTTGCTGGGCTGCGCAGGACCTTATCCGAGGCGACCCATAGGCTTGGCCTGGAACTATTTGTGAGTCAGGTCGCGGCACCCCTGGGTCAAATGGTCGGCGACGCCTGGGCGCGCGGCGCACTGGAGGTGTTTGAAGAACACTTGTACACCGAGGCAATGAAGGGTGTTCTGCGCAACACCATCATGAATCTCGCCAAGTCTGCCGGTGCGCCGAAAGTTTTATTGACGACCATTCCCAATGAAGCACATGGCCTCGGCATTCTGGTCGCCGAAGCGTTTATGGCCTACCAAGGTTGTGATTGCCGTTCCTTGGGTACCCAGACCCCGGTCCCTGACATTATTCGGGCCGCCACCGCACAAAATGTCGACATCGTCGCCCTGTCGTTTTCGTCGTGCAGCAATGCCAACATGGTCATCGATGCTTTGCTCGATTTGCGCCAGGCGTTACCGAAAATTACTGAAATCTGGGCTGGCGGAAATGCACCGGTACTGCTGCGTCGGCCGCCCAAGGATATCGTCGTCATCGCTGGTTTGAGCGAAATCGGGCCGCAGTTGTTGCACTGGCACGAACATCATCCGGGAATCAGCCGCCACCCGGAGCCGCAGGCACTTTAGAGCTTGAGTGGACCCTGCCGTGCGACCCAAGGGCTCAAACGAACAAGGTCAATACGCCGCTGTAACCATAGAGCCGGTCGCGCGAGATCTCACCGTTCGCAAAGATGCCGATCAGCGCGATATCGCCAAGGTTATGCCGAATGATGTCCATCTCGGCACCATCGGTACCGAATAGATTGCGGCCGCGCGCGACACACGAAAAGTACAAGGCACCGCGAATCTCGCATTCATCACTTTCGAGTAGGTCGCGCAATTCGGTACAGACCCGAATCAGATCACTGCGCGCCGATTGTTGGTCACGGGTGCAAAACACCGCTCGCGTACCCTCCGTTAAGGGTGCCGAAATGGCCAGCAGCCGATTTTCAGGATCGATCCCGACCAGATTACGTACCTGATACTCTGAAAAACCCAGCTTGCGGATCGATGGCGCAAGACCTTCAGCCGACACCTGCGGTGCCTTCGGATCCTGCTCAGCCAGTCCGATCAAAAGCCCGCGCCGCAGTCGTTCACTGGGCAGAGCGCGCAACAAAGTGTCGCCATCGCGGGACGAGCGCAGGGCTTCGGATACGCCCAAGTCGCGCAACATGACGTCGAGCGCCGGTTCACCATCCAGGGTACGAAGATAATTTCCCGAACAATCCGAGATTCGGTGTTCCGCGCCGAGCGGCGCGCAACCTTGCGACAGGCGCGATGCGACCCGTACCGAATCGTTGAACACCACGCCCGACAAGCCGCTGCGGGTGATTTCGTTAGCGTAGTGCGGCGGGTGCTCAACATCGCCGCTGACTACACCGCCAAACAGATACCCCGAACCGAGACGCTCTGACAGTTCGGAAATCATTTGGGGCAACTCGGCGTTTTGCGGATCGGCGTGAACCAAGGCTGTGCTTGCGCGCCATTTGCGGTCGGATGCGCCGGCCAGGACGCGCGCCAGCGGTTGATTGCCGGAGAACATTCGAAAACTGTCTTGCGGCAGTTCCGCCAGCATGATTGCGAGTGCCGATTCGCCCATGTATTCGGCCTCGCTCGCCAGCACGCCGTAGCCCACGCCGCCCGCCCAATGCTGGACGCTGGTACGCTGGCGCAACTCTTCGACGATGTCCTCCAGTCGGTCGGCGAAATTGGCGGTCGCATACACAAACCCCAGCAATTCGCAGCCGGTATCGGCGATCAGTTCGCCCGCCCCGAGCGCTTGTGTCAAGGCTAGCTCGCAGGCGGCGCGCCAATCCGAATGCGAGGCATGGCCATGCCGAAATTTTTTGCCGTTCACTTCTTGGCCATTCGACGAGTAGTTTGCGCCGATTTTGCAGCCGTAGACGCGCCGCCCGAGGCAGCGGATTTGCGCGGCCGCTTTGACGCCGCTGCACCACCCATTGCCGGCGATTCCGTCGGCCGCAGTGCGGCCTCGGCAATCTGTGTGAACTGGCTTTGCAGCAGGCTCCACCAGGCCGCCGGATTCACCTGGGACGAAATATCCGGTAGGGCGGCCGTGATCGACGTCGCAGTTTCGTGTTTGGGTTCAGGTTCGGGCGGCGCAGGTGTTTGCGGTTGCAGAGATTGTGCCGTCGACAATGTTTGTGCCGTCGATTTGCCGAATTCGTTAAGGGCGGCAATGGCATTTCGCTGCAGCTCCAGCCCCTCGATCGTACCCTGCAACATCTTCAAATTCAGCGCCAGCCATTGCTCAACGGCTTTCAGATCGTTGAGCCGCTTATCCAATTCCTTGACATCCATGGTCGGTGCGAACTGCGAAGGCAGGTTAAAGCTCGGCCAGGCTTTTTGAACCATTTCAACTGAATTGAGGAAGGTACTCAAAGGATTCATGGATGGCATGGGCGAATTGGACATGGCGATCTCCATCGGGTTCAGAGGCTGTAACCCAGTTTAGATCAGAACCGCCAAGGCCCAGCGCTGAATCAGATTATGAGGCCGGTATGATGCGAGTTATTGTGACCTTTTTGTTGTGACCTTCGTGTTGTGACCTTCGATTGGGGGCTAATCTTGTCAGACATCGAGACCTTGCGGCGAATTCTGGCTAGTCATCGGGTGATTGCCGTGGTTGGGCTATCAGCAGACTGGTTTCGGCCGAGTTTTTTCGCGGCGAAGTACATGCAAGAACACGGTTACCGAATTATTCCCGTGAATCCGAAATATTCAGAAATTCTGGGCGAGCGTTGTTACCCGAGCCTCGGTCAAATCCCGGAGAAGGTTGATATGGTCGATGTCTTTCGCAAGACCCAGGATGTCATGCCGATCGCCCGCGAGGCGGCGGCCATCGGTGCTCGAACACTTTGGCAACAACTCGGCGTGCTGAACACCGAGGCTGACGAGTGGGTCCGCGCTCAAGGTCTGGAATCGGTGATGGATCGATGCGTCAAGATTGAACACGCACGCCTGTTTGGTGGCTTGAACTGGGTAGGTGTCAATACCAAGGTGGTTTCGGCCAAGCGGCCCCGCCAGCTCCCCTTTAGCGAACCGTAACGGTTCGCTGGAAATAGAGAGAGGCAATAAAATGAGCGATCGCGAATTTGCGATAGAGACTTTGTGTTTGCATGCGGGTCAAATTCCGGACGCCGTGACCGGTGCCCGCGCGGTTCCAATTTACCAAACCACCTCCTACGTCTTCGATTCGGCCGAGCACGCCGCCAGCCTGTTCAATTTGCAGACCTTTGGTAACGTCTATTCGCGTCTGTCGAACCCGACGGTTGCGGTCATGGAAGAGCGCATTGCTGCCTTAGAGGGTGGGCGGGCTGCGATTGCGGCCTCGTCCGGCATGGCCGCCGAAATGGTTGCGATGTTGACGCTTTTAAATCAGGGCGATCATCTGGTGGCCGCCAACACGCTGTACGGCGGCACCTATTCGCAGTTCGCAGTCACCTTTAAAAAATTCGGCATCGAATGCAGCTTCGTCGATTCTGATGACCCCGAGAATTTTCGACGAGCCCTCAAGCCGAATACCAAGGCCCTGTTCGCCGAGACCATTGCCAATCCGCGACTGAACGTTCTGGATATCAGTGCCGTTGCCGCGATTGCGCGCGAACACGGCGTGCCACTGGTGATTGACAACACCCTGGCGTCGCCGTATTTGTGTCAGCCGATTAAACACGGTGCCGATATCGTTGTTCATTCGGTCACCAAATATCTGGGTGGACACGGCACGACGATGGGCGGCATCGTCGTTGAGTCGGGCAAGTTCCCCTGGGACAACGGCAAGTTTCCAGGTATGACCGAGCCCTCAGAGGGTTATCACGGCGTGCGCTTTTATGAAACCTTTGGCGATTTCGGCTTCACGATGAAGGCGCGCATGGAAACCGCGCGAACTTTAGGGCCGACGCTCTCGCCGATGAATGCCTGGCTGCTTCTGCAGGGCATAGAAACTCTGGCAGTACGAATGGATCGTCATGTTCAAAATGCCCAGCAGGTCGCCGAATATCTGCTCCAGCATCCGCGCGTAGCCTGGGTCAATTACCCTGGCCTTGCGAGCAATCCGTATCATGCGCTGGCAAAACGATACATGCCCCGAGGTGCTGGAGGCATACTGTCGTTCGGCGTGAAGGCGGCCGATGGCAGGGCGGATCCGGCCGCGACCCAGAAGGCCGGTGAGCGCTTCATCGAGGCTGCGACCTTCATGAGCCACCTGGCCAATGTCGGCGACGCACGTACGCTGATCATTCACCCGGCGTCAACTACCCATCGGCAACTGTCCTTTGAGCAACAACAGGCAGCCGGTGTGACGCCGGATCTGATTCGCCTGTCGGTCGGACTGGAGGCGATTGACGATCTGATCTGGGATATTGAACGCTCACTGGAGAAATCGGCGGGTTGGACCTAGGCAGCAACGTGGACTTGCTCCACATCGACCAGTTCGACGATGCCGTGCCCTTCTCGTCAGTCCGAGGATGCAGCGGTGGCGTTGAGGCTCAGATGGATCGTGTTCGCCAAAACCTTTCTGACTCATTACCAACGGCGTTTGTAATAGCGCTTCTTCTTGGTCGACAGTAGTGTGCCCGGACTCGTTACAGTGGTACGGCCGGTCCCATTCTTTAGTCGATAAAATATTCGGGCGTACGAAGTGAAACGTCAAGTCATAGAGTATTTGTTCAGCAGTGTCTAAGGGGCCAAATTTCTCGATAGGCTTGATCGCGTTTTGGACGAGTACGGACTTAAGCTTTGGCCAAGCCTCATCTGGATTCAGTTTGAAATGCTCTTACCTTCTTATGAACCCGGTAACCATCTAAAGCGGAGTGAACTAATTTCTCAACGAGATGGCAATCGTCTACCCTAACCCATGCAAATACCTCAAGCGCTTGAACTACGCCGGTTCCGCTTGAAATGGCTTTTGCCCGTTCTTTGGAATCTTTTGTGGTCTTCCCAATCTTGCTTACGTCTAAGTGTGGAGGTGTGCTGAGAATGTAGACGTAGCCTACGAGATTCATCTGGCAGCGCTGCCTTTTCTATCGGGTAACCAGTGTGGGCCCAGGTGCCCGCTTTTTCAGGGAACTGAGAGGAATCGTGACGATATCGCCGATGGCCCAATCGTTCTTTGGCGGAGGGGTTATGACCTCTCCCCCCTCGGGCGTCAGCCTTCGCAAGGTCTGGGCTCTTACGCTTGGCCCCTCAATGCCGACAATTCGACATTCCCAAAGTCGGATAAACCCCTTGCCGCGAGGGACATAGACGATGTCGTCTATGCGATATATGGGCTTACGCGGCCGTCCGCCCTTCGACCCGTTTGTGCGTGCTGCGGCCGCTTTGGTAGCTGAGGTGGTTTTTCCTCCCTTTCGAGCAAACTCTTTTGCCCATTGCGTGCTGCCCATAACTCCTTGTATTAGGCCTTGGATGCTCAGCGCCGCGTCGAGTTTGGGCCAAAGCAGTCCATAGCCACCAGGTGTCAGCTCAATCTCACTGAGCTGGTCCTGCGTGGCCCTCTCTAGACCTTGGGCGATCTTGGGCGGGAATGCGAACTTCGAGCCATTCTCAAGGTCGATGACGATTAGATCGTGTTCGGGTGAGTAGGCCGCTGCCGTCGCGTGTGGAAAGCTTTCGCGATTCTCGCGCCCAAGCGCCCTCGCCTTTTCTTTGTTGGCGGCAATTTCGTTGTCAATCCAATCAGCCATGTAGTTCTCTCCAAGTCGACCATAGTTGCGATGCGTGACGGTCGACTGCCAAAAGTGCTTTGCGTAAATCAGGTCGCTTCGGATCGCCGAATTTGATCTCCAGCAGCCTGGGCTTGATCTCTTCGCCGTTACCCAGTGCGACTTTGATCTCCCAGTCTGGTCCGATCGCGTGAACGTGCGGTGGCTCGTGGTCGTTCGGAAAGATCGCTAGCCGGAAGTTGCCGACGCGAAACAGGTTGGGCATGCTTAATTATATCCCATGAAGTTGGGTTATTGCTTGACTCTTCGTTGGTTATGAGACCCACTTTTGACTGTTCGTGGATTTATGGCGTGCTTGCATGCAATCATGAGAATCACTAAACACCAAAGCATGTAAGCATGCAAACCAACATTATTAATTCCCAAAAAAGCGGTAGCGGTAAGACCACCATCTGCGCGCACCTGGCCGTCGAGGCCGAGCGCGCAGGCGACGGTTCGGTCTTCGTCATCGACCCAAACATCTGAACGTTGCCCTCCTCCAGAAACGGCTGTGCAACTGTTCCCTCAACAACCGATCGAAGCTCGTCCGCCGGCGCCATCGCCACCAACCGCCAAAGTTCCGAAACATTGCCCTGCCCCGTTCTCGGCAACGCCATATCAGTGCTGAAACAAATGTGCGCGCATACCCGCTCCATTCGTCCTCGGCCGTAATCCGCGATCGCGCTAGCTAGTCGACCTCGTGCCGCTCAGAAAACTCCTCAAACAACGCCCAGCGCCCCGACCGGGAATTAAACGGATTCAGAATCACGTCCCCACGCGAAGCATCGTAGAACCGAGAGACATAGTCGCAACTGGGATCGGCAATCACCGCCCGGTCCCCGCGCAAAATCGCCTTGCCGATCAATTCCCGAATCGCCGTTGACTTGCCCGATCCGGTCGTGCCGATGATCTTGAAATGCATGGCCTAATCCTCAAAATTTACAAAGACTCCTGCCAGCGTTAACCCGTCTTTCTCAACTCAGCACTGACACTACCCCCAAGTCATTGATTTGATTGGAGGGGC
>JANORY010000586.1:0-12373 GCA_031415535.1 Burkholderiales bacterium
CTTGTCGAGCTTCTTCAGTTCGCGCATGACCAGTTCACCGACGCGCTTGCTGGCGACTTCGCGCAGCCCCAGCCCCAATAATTTGTCTTCGATGCGATGCACCGCCGAGTCGATGACCTCGGAGGTCACCGGACGTTTGCGCAATGCCAACTGCATTGAGCTGCGCACCTTGCGGCGATCGAACTCGACCCGCGAACCGTTGCTCTTGACCACCGCTGGCAGCAGCAACTCAACGCGCTCATAGGTTGTGAATCGTTTGTCGCAATTCGGGCAGCGCCGACGACGGCGGGTCGAGTCGCCATCTTCCGACTCACGCGTCTCCATGACCTGGGTATCGGCATCGTCGCAAAACGGGCAACGCATGGCACTAGATTAAGAGTACACCGGAAAACGGGCGGTCATTTGATGGACTTTTTCTTTGACATGCGCGATCCGCTTCGGGTCATCCGGCGCCTCGAGCACATCGGCAATCAAATGCCCGACCATCTCGGACTCGGCCGCAGCAAAGCCGCGCGTGGTCATCGCCGGGCTGCCTAGCCGAATACCGCTGGTCACCATCGGCTTGGCCGGATCATGCGGAATCGAGTTCTTGTTGCAGGTAATGTGCGCCTGACCCAACAACTCTTCGGCTTGTTTGCCATTGATACCCTTGGAGCGAAGATCAACCAACATCACGTGTGACTCGGTGCGCCCCGAAACAATCCGCAAGCCGCGCGCAATCAGGGTTTTCGCCAAGGTGTCGGCGTTAACCAGCACCTGCTGCTGGTAGCGCTTGAAGTCAGGCCCCAAGGCCTCTTTAAACGCAACCGCCTTGGCGGCAATCACGTGCATGAGCGGGCCACCTTGCAGGCCGGGGAAAATCGCCGAGTTCACGACCTTCTCGAACTCAGGTTTCATCAAAATAATGCCACCGCGCGGGCCGCGCAAACTCTTGTGGGTGGTCGATGTGACGACATCGGCAAACGGCGTCGGGTTCGGATAAACGCCGCCGGCAATCAGGCCGGAGTAATGCGCCATATCGACCATGAACACCGCACCCACCGCCTTGGCAACCCGCGCAAATCGTTCGAAATCAATCCGTAAACTATAGGCCGACGCCCCGGCAATAATAATTCGGGGCTTGTGTTGATGCGCGAGCTTTTCCATTTCCACATAGTCAATGGCTTCGGCTTCATCCAGACCGTACGAGACCACGTTAAACCATTTACCCGACATGTTGACCGGCGAGCCGTGCGTCAAGTGCCCACCCATGGCCAATGACATACCCAGAATCGTATCGCCGGGTTTGGCGACGGCCATGAACACCGCCTGATTGGCCTGCGATCCGGAGTGAGGCTGAACGTTTGCACAGGCTGCACCATACAGGCGCTTCAAGCGATCGATCGCCAGCGTCTCGGCAATATCGACAAACTCGCAGCCGCCGTAGTAACGCTTGCCGGGATAACCTTCTGCATATTTGTTGGTCAACTGACTACCCTGCGCCTGCATCACCGCCGGGCTGGTGTAATTCTCCGACGCGATGAGCTCGATATGCTCTTCCTGGCGGCGATTTTCCTGGCTGATTGCTTGCCACAATTCAGCGTCTACCTTTTCTACGGTGAGGGACCGGTCAAACATGAAATCTCCGGGAGGTCAGAAGTGTTTTCGCGCCAAAAAAGTGCTCGTTGAGAAAAATTGTGCGGCGCGGGTTGTAGGATAACAGGTAGGCCCAGCGCAACTTAGATGTGCCAACGCGATCGGCCAAAAATGAAAATTTGAAATGAACCGTGTACACTTGAATGAGTTCTATCCCAGAATGGAACTTAGCCAATCAATCATTAGGAGGATTCGAGACATGAAGTTTTCCAGACTCGGGCAAATCGGAGCGCTGGTGGCGGTTTTGTCCGCCTCAGTTTTTTCCGGTAGCAGTTATGCCCAAAATGCAGCGGCACTGTCCGCTGACGCCAAGACCCCAGGTGACGTCCTTACCTACGGCATGGGTTATAACCATCAGCGCTATTCAACGCTGAACAAGATTAATAAAAGCAACGTCAAGAACCTGGTCCCTGCCTGGAATTTGAGTCTCGATCACTCGGCCAACGCTTCAACACAGCCGATTATCGCTGACGGCATGATGTACGTTGCCATTCATAACGCCACCGTCGCGGTTGACGCGGTAAGCGGTCGTACCAAATGGAAAACCCCGATCGAATTGCCGGCCGACATCAACGGCTTTCTGTGCTGCGGTATTCACACCCGTGGTGCCGCCATCCAGGATGGCGTGATCTATCGTACGACCATTGACGCGCACATCATGGCGATCAATGCGGCCGACGGCAAACAAATGTGGAAGACCAAGGTCGGCGACTACAAGACCGGCATTTCTATCACTAACGCCCCTCTGATCGCCAATGGCGTCGTCATGACCGGTATGTCCGGTGGTGAATACGGCACGCGCGGCTTTATCAAAGGCTACGACCCGAAAACCGGCAAGGAACTGTGGACGCGTTACACCATTGCTGGTGATGGCGAGAAAGGTGCCGACACCTGGAAGAACCCCAAAGAACAAGCGGCCAAAGGCGGCGGATCGACTTGGATTACCGGTTCATACGACCCCGAACTCGACCTCGTTTATTGGGGCACCGGCAACGGCGGCCCATGGAACGCAGCCTTCCGCGGTGGTGACTCACTGTACATTTGCTCGATCCTTGCGATCAAGCCGAAGACCGGCGAGTTGGCCTGGCATTTCCAGTTCTCGCCAGGTGACCCGTACGACTACGATGCAGTCAATGAGAT
The DNA here is from genome assembly GCA_031415535.1 of Burkholderiales bacterium. GTDB lineage: Bacteria > Pseudomonadota > Gammaproteobacteria > Burkholderiales > Burkholderiaceae_E > JANLTP01. The sequence continues at coordinate 2,776 of JANORY010000586.1, forward strand.
GATTCTGGCGGACATCCCGATGGGTGGCAAGACCGTCAAGGCATTGCTGAACCCGAATCGTAATGGCTTTTTCTACGTTCTGGATCGCACCAACGGCAAATTGCTGGCCGCGAATCAATACGGCAAGAAAGTCAACTGGGCAACCGGCATTGACCTGAAAACCGGTCGACCGATAGACACGCCCATGACCACCATGGTCCGTAAGACCGAGGAAATGAAGGAGCACATCGACGTCTGGCCGAATGTGTTCGGTACCAAAAATTGGCAACCTTCGAGCTACAACCAGAAGACCGGTCTGGTCTATGCCAATACCCTGAACTTTGGCTGGAAGTACAAGGCTATCAAGCCCGAGTACAAACAAGGTGCGTGGTACTTGGGTGTTGACATCGGTGGCTGGGTCGAGCCGGCTGATGGCAATCGCGGTTATCTGTCCGCCATTGACCCGATCACTGGCAAAACCAAGTGGGAATTCCCGACCAAGGTCCCGTTTTGGTCCGGCGTTGTTTCAACCGCAGGCGATCTGGTGTTCACCGGCGCTCAAACCGGCGAGTTCATGGCGTTTGATGCCCAAAACGGCAAAAAACTCTGGGAGTTCCGCACCGGTTCAGGCATCTCGGGTATTCCAATTACCTGGGAGCGCAACGGCAAGCAATATGTGACGGTGACTAGCGGTACCGCGACGGTATACGCGGCGCTCGGTGGTGACCCAGCGCTGCCGCCAATCCCGTCCGGCAGCTCAATCTGGACCTTCGCCCTGAAGTAAATATCCGATGCTTATTCAGTCCAATCCACTGAGTCAGCCGAATCGAAAAGCCGCTGCGTATCTTGCAGCGGCTTTTTTCTCGGCCCTGTACTCAATACCTGGTTATGCTCAGGCACCAGCCGCCAATTTCGATCCGGCAATGGCCGACAAGGGCCGCAAGGTTTACTACGTTAACTGTACCAAGTGTCACGGCTTAAACATGGTCACAACTGGTGGCGGATTCTTCGATTTGCGCACCTTTCCGGCCGACGAAAAGCCGCGCTTTATGGAGAGCGTCAATAACGGCAAACGTGCGATGCCCGCCTGGAAAGAATCGCTGAAGGCGGACGAAGTCGAAGCACTGTGGGCCTATGTCATGTCCGGCAGGAAAAAATAATTGCTTATCGACATCTTTAATAGAGGAGCCCCCAGACCTGCCGCTTCGCGTCAGGCCCCCCGAGGGGGTCAAGGAAACTTGGGAGCGGCCCGGCGTTTCCTTGGGTGTCTATGCGGCCACTAAACCTGTAGGTGGTCAATATCGCCCCAAGACTGCAGCTCGAATCGGCTGTTTCGATGAAGTAATACATTCACGCCCGTGTTGTACAGGTCCGGGCGAAACGGATCACTCAGGGCCACCGTGCCGGTAGCTCGGTAGGCGCAATCCAACACGCCACCATGCGTCAGCACCACAATTGTGTCGCCCGGATGTGCGCTGACCAACCGGCTCATGGTTTGGGTTACCCGTGCATAAAACACATTGAGCGATTCGCCGCCGCCGGCTATGCCGAACTCAGGTTCGCGAGCGCGCCAGCGCCGATACTGTTCACTGTGCGAGCGTTGGATTTCATCGAGCGTCAAACCTTCGAACTGACCAAACGCGCGTTCACGAAGCCCGGCATCCTGCACAATCGGAAGTGCACATCTACGCGCTATGGGCTGCGCCGTTTGGTAGGCACGGGCCAAGTCGCTGCTATAGATCGCGGCGATGTTGCGCAGGCCCGCGAAGCGCGCACCCAATCGCTCGGACTGCTGCAGGCCTTCTTGCGATAAGGGAATATCAATCTGCCCCTGAAAGCGATGTTCACGATTCCAGTCAGTAATGCCATGACGAATCATGATCAGGCGGGTGCTGTCTGGCGCAACCGGCTCTGCAAGCTTCATCGGATCACGCGGTAGCTATTCATCGGGTCATGTGGAGTCTATTCACCGGGTCACGCGGTATTTGATATCGGGCGTACCAGGGTAACCCGCGCAAACTTGCGTTTGCCAACCGACACCACATAGGTTCCGGCCGCCAGCATTAACTCACGATCTTCAACCTTGGTGCCATCGACCCGGACCCCGCCCTGATCAATATTGCGATTGGCCTCAGCGCCAGACGGAACCAGGTTGGCGCGCTTAAGCACCTGCGCTATTGGCAACGGTGCACTGTCAATCCGAACTTCCGGCATGGTCTCGGGTTGAGCACCTTGTTTGAAACGCGCCTCGAACTCGGCCAGCGCCTGTAGCGCGGCCGTACGCGAATGAAAGCGGCTCACGATCTCCTGACCCAACTGCACCTTGACGTCGCGCGGGTTGCGACCGGCGGCACAGTCGGCTTTTAATTTGGCAATCGCGTCCAGGGACTCGAACGACAATAGCTCGTAGTAACGCCACATCAGGGTATCGGAGATCGACATGATCTTGCCAAACATATCGGCCGCCGGTTCGGCAATACCGATGTAATTGGCCTTGGATTTCGACATTTTCTCGACCCCGTCCAAGCCCTCCAGCAAGGGCATGGTCAAGATGCACTGCGGCTCCTGGCCGTACTCGCGTTGTAACTCGCGCCCCACCAAAAGATTGAACTTCTGGTCGGTTCCGCCCAGCTCGATATCCGACTTCAGCGCCACTGAATCGTAGCCCTGCATTAACGGATATAGAAATTCATGCACCGAGATCGGTACGCCGCTACGGTAGCGCTTGGTGAAGTCATCGCGCTCGAGCATCCTGGCCACGGTGTAACGCGCTGCCAACTGAATCATGCCGCGCGCGCCGAGCGGGTCACTCCACTCGGAGTTATAGCGGATTTCGGTTTTCTCAGGATCCAGCACCAGACTGGCCTGATTGAAGTAGGTTTTGGCGTTTTCCTTAATCTGCTCTGCGGTCAATGGCGGGCGGGTGTTGTTACGCCCCGACGGGTCACCGATCATTGCAGTGAAGTCTCCGATCAGGAAAATCACCGTATGACCAAGATCCTGGAGCTGGCGCATTTTGTTCAGAACAACGGTGTGGCCAAGGTGCAAATCCGGTGCGGTCGGATCCAGACCAAGCTTGATTCGTAAGGGTTTTCCGCTGACCTGGCTGCGCGCAAGCTTGTGCTGCCACTCGGATTCAACCAGCAGCTCGGCGGCACCGCGCAAACTAACCGTTAGCGCATGGCGGGTCGAATCGTCCATCGGGAGATTTGCTACTTCCATCGTAAATATTTGACCAGTATGGCGTTTTAGCTAGAATCCGAGAAATCAATCGAACAGCCGGGAGCGCAATTTTAGCGGACTACTTGAAAAGTTCACGCTGACAGCGCGCTGCCACAAAAACACCAGCCCAGGTGTGCAAACAAGACGGCTAACCGTCGGACACATCGGGTTTGGGAGAGAAAATGAAGAAACTTGGAATCGATCCAATCGCTCTTACTGTTGCCGCCACGTTTACCTTAGCAGCGGTAACGGCGGTTGCCGTAGCACCTCATTCCGCAGGCGAGCTGCCGCGCGAACGGCTGATTTCCCAAACCCTGGTTCTTGAATCGACTCAAGTTCAAGAGAGTTCGGAGTCGTTTCTGCAAAGTGAACGCGTGCGCCGTGGCGATACGCTCGCGTCGGTGCTGGGACGCCTGGGCGCGGTCGACCCACAGTTCCTTGAGTTTGTCGCCAGCAACAGCATGGCGCGCAAGGTCCAGCATCTGCGCCCCGGGCGCAGCGTTAGCGCTGAGCTTGATGCCGCTGGGCGGATCGTAAATTTTTCGTATCGGGTCGCCGGTGCCGATGATGTCGCCACACAGACTCTGAATCCGCTATCGAAGCCCGGGCGCAGGGTCACGATTACGCGCGACCTGGAAACATTTATGGCGCGCGAAGAAAACGTTGAGTTACAGCGAAATATCGAAACTCGGGTGGTCGAGTTTCAAGGCGGTTTTTTCACGGCCACCGAGACCGCCAACGTTCCGGAATCCGTCGCCGGTCAGGTCGACGACATCTTCGGTCAAGAGCTCGATCTGCGCGCCATCAAGCGCGGCGACTCGATGAAAATTGTCTATGAATCATTCCGCGAGTTGAATAGCCTCGACACAGAAATGGGCGGGCGGGTACTGTCGGTCGTGCTCAATACTCAGGGGAAAACCTTCGAGGCCGCCTGGTTCGAGCGCACCATGCTCGAAGGCAAAAAACTGGCGCGCCCGAAGGGCGACTATTTCACCTTGGCGGGCAACAGTTTGAAGCGTACCTTCTTGCGCACACCGCTGGAGTCTGGTCATTTAATGTCCGGTTTTACTGAGGCACGCCTGCATCCCGTGGCCGGCGATTGGCGCGCTCACAAAGGAGTTGATTTCGCGGCCCCGATCGGCACGCCGGTGCGCACGGTCGGCGACGGTGAGGTCGAGTTTGTCGGTCAGCAGCGCGGCTACGGTAACGTGGTCATCATCAAACATCATGGCCAAACTTCGACGCTGTACGCGCATCTGAATGAATTCGCCGAGGGCTTCAAACAAGGTGGCCGTGTGGTGCAGGGCGAAGTCATTGGTTATGTCGGCCAGACCGGCATGGCGACCGGCCCACACTTGCATTATGAGTTCCGGATTAATGGCGAGCAGACCGATCCGCTGACCGTCGCCTTACCGCAAAGTCAGCCGTTTGACGCAGCCGATCGAAAACGCTTCACTGAAGTGTCGCTGGCCTATCGCGAGCGACTGGCCCGACTGGGCGAAATACGACTTGCCCGCTTCGAATAAATCAGCCGAACTCTTCATCGGCTTGATGTCGGGCACCAGCCTCGACGGGGTCGACGGTGTGCTGGTTGAATTCAACGTGAAGCCCGATCGCGCGCTCGCTGTCAAAACCCTGTCACGGGTCTCAAACGCGTTTCCGCCCGCACTACGTACGCGACTGATCGGCTTGCAACAGCCGGCCTTTAATGATCTTGAACTCGGCATTCAGGCAGGCCTGGAACTAGCCGGGGTCTATGCAAGGGTCATCGACGAACTGTTGATCGGCGGACGTGCTGCCGATGTGCTGGCGGTTGGCGCGCATGGCCAAACCGTTCGGCATCGGCCGCAACTCGGCTACACGATCCAATTGATTTCCGGCTCGAGTTTGGCCGAAGCGTGCGGCATCGATGTCATTTGCGATTTTCGCTCGGCCGATATGGCGGCAGGCGGACAGGGTGCGCCCTTGGTTCCAGGGTTCCACCAGGGCGTGTTTGCGCATAGCCGCAAGCGCCGCGCGATCATCAACATTGGTGGTATAGCCAACGTCAGTCTGCTGGCCCCTGGTGAGCCGGTGCGGGGTTTTGACACGGGTCCGGGTAATACGCTGTTGGACGCGTGGATTGAGCGTCAGCAATCAAAAAGTTATGACGCCGAAGGACTCTGGGCCGGCACCGGGCGCGCCGATCAGCGCTTGCTGCGGCATTTGCTGGCCGACGACTACTTCGCTCGCGCGGCGCCCAAGAGTACCCATAGAGACTATTTCACGCTGGATTGGCTGGCGGCTGCAATGGCTTCGTCGGGTTCGCCGACGCACCCCATCGCAACAAGCCCGCAAAGCCTGGAAAGCCTGGATAGCCTGAACGGCCAGGATGTTCAGGCAACCCTGGCCGAATTAACGGCGCAAAGCATTGCAAGCGCGGTGTCGGCGTTCGCTGCCGATGAGGCTTATGTTTGTGGCGGCGGTGCTAAAAATGACGATTTAATGGTCCGACTAGCGCGTGCCATTGCGCCGGTGCCGCTGGCCACTACATTCGACTTGGGCATTGATCCGCAATCGGTTGAAGCCCTAGCATTTGCTTGGCTAGCGCGTCAGCGCGTGCGCCAAAAGAGCGGCAATGAACCGCGCGCTACCGGTGCTAGCGGCCCGCGCGTACTGGGCGCTTGGTATCAAAGCTCGAGCCGGGCCTGACGAATTGGGCCTGAAATACTCAGGCCGAAAACGACGAGCCACAACCACAGGTCGATGTGGCATTCGGGTTCTTGATCACAAACTGGGCGCCTTCGAGGTCGTCTTTGTAGTCGATTTCGGCACCGACCAGATACTGATAACTCATTGCGTCAATCAGTAACTTCACGCCTTCTTTGGTCATTACGGTGTCATCTTCGTTGATTTCTTCGTCAAAGGTGAATCCGTACTGAAAACCCGAACAACCGCCACCCTGCACAAAAACACGCAGTTTGAGATCGGGGTTACCCTCTTCGTCGATCAATTGTTTGACCTTGCTCGCGGCGCTGTCTGAGAACACCAAGGGTGCGGGCATTTCGGCTACTGCATTCATGCTATAACTCTCCTAGAGGGCTGAGTCTAACCGTTCGGCCAAGACCCTGCCGGATAAATGTCTGACTACTCATTGTTAGCTGCTAACTTGAGGCCAGGACGGCTTTCTTCAAGATGGCTTAAATTACCATCAACCGTCGCCCCGTGATGCATCTCCAGGGCCCGGTAACGCACATTGCCGGTAATTCGCGCCTTCGGCTGTAATTCGACCAGGCCGTCGCTCAGCACCGGGCCATTGATCGTGCCATTCACCACCAGATGACTGACATGCACTTCGCCCTCAATCAACGCATTCTCGGAGATGACCAGCACGGCGGCAACTCCGTCTTCGGCCGTGACGTTACCGCGAATAGTGCCATCGACCCGCAGACCGCCCTTGAAGATGACATTGCCCTGCACCACCGTGTCTTTGCCAATCAAGGTTTCGATTGCGCCTGACGCCACTTTTTTCTTGTCGCCGAACATTTTGAACTCCTGCTGAGATCAGTTGCACATATTGAGGGGGCAGCCACGAGGATACCCCCGCTGACCATGAAAAAGAAGCGCTGCGTAGCGCACCGAACGAACCGGACGTCGGATAGGACGCATTCCTCATTGGCGTTCGGCCATCACCCTACAAGTTGACGGATTGCTGAACCCGAACCGCACCCTTTTCGAGAATTCGAAGTTGAACCGACCGTGCGGTGGTACCGGCCGGTAGTTCAAGACTCCCCTCCAGCCGCTGATAACGTTTGAAGCTCAGTTTGCCACGTTCGCGCGCGTCGCTGGCGGCCTGGTCCGGCCAGGTCCAAACGCCCGGTCGACCAGCACTCATCGTACTGACCACCAGTTGGACATTACCGCTGAACTCCTTTTCTTGGCGGCCGCCCTGCATCAGCAAGGCGCGATACCGAATCTGATTGGTACTGGTGTCGGTCGAGACTTCGAAGCGCCGAATTGAAACGCCCGAGTCAGTGGTGGAACCCGCTGGCAAAAGACTCTCAAAGTAGGCAATATCCGCTTTTAGTTGGGCGTTTTCTTCTTCAAGTGATTTGATCTGACCGGCCAGTCGATCGGCAGCGGTCTTCTCAACCTTGATCTGGCTCGATGCCGAATTAACGAAGCCATCAAGCTTCTGCTTTTCACTGTCTACCCGCTCGAGCTCGGTACGCAGACGAGCAATTTCAACCCGCTGTGACTGCTGCGTCGCCGATACCTGGCCAAACAGGTATTGCCAAAGCCAGAAAGCGCCGACCGCGCCAACCGCGATCGCCAATGCCGTCGACGCCAACCGCAGCGGCCAGGGCACATGCCGACGAATAGTCATGCGCGCCGCGCTGACGCCAAACAGACGGCGCATCAACAACTTGAACTTCATCAGGCGGTCAGGGCGAAACCGGCAACTGCATCAAACCCATCGTCTCCGGCAGATCAAACATCAGATTCATGACCTGCACGCCCTGCCCTGAGGCACCTTTGACCAGATTGTCTTCGACCACCAGAATCGTCAATACCCGACTCTCAGGAGGCCGGTGTACGGCGATTCGCACGAAGTTCGAGCCGCGAACCGAGCGCGTCTCGGGCATCGATCCAGCCGGCATGACATCGACAAAGGGCTCATGCGCATAACGAGCCTCGAACAGCGCCTGAAAATCCACTGCCATCGCCGACGGTTTTAACTGCGCATAAAGCGTTGAGTGGATACCGCGGATCATCGGTACGAGATGCGGCGTAAAGACCAGATTAACCGGCCGCCCGGCGATCGCGGCAAGCCCCTGACGGATCTCCGGCCAGTGCCGATGGCCAGCCACACCATAAGCCTTGAAGTTATCGCTGGCCTCGGCCAACAAGGCATGAACCTCGGCTTTGCGCCCAGCCCCCGAGACGCCCGACTTGCAGTCGGCGATCAAGCTGTGTTCATCGACCAAATCACCCGCTGACGGCTCAAGCAAAGGCAAAAAGCCAAGTTGTACAGAGGTCGGATAACAGCCCGGCAGGCCGATCACCCGAGCCTTTCGAATGGCGTCCCGGTTAACTTCGGGTAAACCGTAAACCGATTCCTCGAGCAGGTTCAGGCAACTGTGCGGCATCTTGTACCAATGCTCGAACTGCGCTGGATCGCGCAATCGGAAGTCGGCCGCCAGATCGATAATCTTGACCCCGGCTTTGACCAGCTCCGGTGCTTGCGCCATCGCCACACCATGCGGCGTTGCGAAGAACACGACATCGCAGCGATCGAGCGGTGCCGTGGCCGGATCACTGAAACACAGGCTGGTGCGGCCACGCAACGAAGGATACATTTCGGTCACCGCCAGGCCGCATTCCTTGCGCGAGGTAATGGCGGTGATTTCCACCTGCGGATGTTGCGTGAGCAAGCGCAACAGCTCAACGCCGGTGTACCCAGTGCCGCCAACGATTCCAACTTTAATCATCGTGTCACCTCAAAAAAAAACCGCCTTCGCGATGCAAGGCGGCTTTGGTACCGACCGAGTGCCTGATGCACCGGTCAGGCTGCCAACTAGTGTGGTGTAACTAGTGTGGTATAACCATTTAATGTACTAGCGCTTCGAGAACTGCTTGCGCCGGCGTGCCTTGTGCAGACCAACTTTCTTTCGTTCGACTTCACGAGCGTCGCGCGTGACCAGACCAGCTTTCGACAGCACCGGCTTTAGGGTCTCATCATAATCGATCAGGGCTCGGGTAATGCCGTGCCGAACCGCGCCAGCTTGACCTGACTCACCACCGCCTCGAACGTTGACCTTGATGTCAAAGCTAGCCTGATTGTTCGTGACCTCAAGTGCCTGACGAGCAATCATGCGGCCGGTTTCGCGCGCGAAGTAGTTATCCATGGGCTTGCCATTCACCACGATCAGGCCGGTCCCGCGCTTAATGAAAACGCGTGCTACCGACGACTTGCGGCGGCCGGTTCCATAGTTAAATTCACCAATCATCGCTGTCCTTAAATCTCAAGCGCGCGCGGCTGCTGCGCGCTGTGCGGGTGTGAGGCTTCTGCGTAAATCTTCAGTTTCTTGATCATGGCATAACCGAGCGGGCCTTTCGGCAACATACCTTTGACGGCTTTCTGCAAGGCGCGACCCGGAAAACGAGCCTGCATTTTGCCGAAATTGGTCTCGGAAATTCCGCCTGGGTAACCGCTGTGACGAAAGTATTTTTTCTCCAGCGCTTTCTCGCCGGTGACGCGGATCTTGCCGGCATTAACCACGACAATAAAGTCGCCGGTGTCGACGTGCGGCGTAAACTCTGGTTTGTGTTTACCGCGCAAACGCAACGCGATCTGGCTCGCCAAACGACCCAAAACCTTGTCGTCGGCATTGACCAAATACCATTCACGTTTAAC
>JANORY010000587.1:0-3399 GCA_031415535.1 Burkholderiales bacterium
GGCGTTTGTGCAACGCTGGCTGACTCGGCAGCCTCAGCATCTACAGGTTGCGCCGGTCAACGCTATTGGACTCGACCCCGGTGAAGCCGCCGCAATCGGCTTGGCGATGCACCTGAGCGCTCCGATACTGATCGACGAACGGCTCGGCCGCCAAGTCGCGATCGCGCATTCCTTGAAGGTCATTGGGACGCTCGGCATTCTGCTTCGCGCCAAGAGTCTTGGGCTGATTACCTCAATAGCACCGCTGATTGCCGCACTCAAGGTTGAGGGGTTTTTTGTTGGGCCGGGGCTTGAAAAGGAAGTCATTCGCAGGGCCGGTGAAACCCGAGGCTGAGTCATCAGTTGTCGCCGACCAGAGGATAGGATTTCTAAACACTGTTTTCGCACAGGAGTTGCAGGGCGGGGTCGGCAACCTAAATCCACCCCCCGCAGTGGTAGCGACCAACGATGTCTTCGTCGTCGGCGCAATGATGACCTGCCGACGCGATTCACGCGCTCTGAACCGTCATCCGGAGGACTTCAGCGAAATCCGTTCGCCAACGCCAAAGCTCGGCGGCGAAGAATAATGCAGCGTGCGGGTCGAGCCATCGGCCGCGCGCACCAGCACGTCGTAGCGATAGCTCTTGCGCTCGTACTTTTCGATGGCGTTGCCGGCAACGGCGCCGCCGACCGCACCCAGCACGGTTGCTACATCCTTTCCCCGGCCGCCACCGACCTGGTGACCCGCTACGCCGCCCACGACGGCCCCCGCTATCGCGCCAATGCCGTTGTTCGCGCTCGATATATCCACTCGGTCGATCGAGACGACGGTGCCCATCGTTGGGTCAATGGCGGCCTGCGCAGGTGTTGCCTGCTTAACCGGGGCCTTGACGGCCTGCTTGACCGGCGCCGGCGCTGCTGACGCTGGTGTCGCCGGTGTAGCGGCTGTGGGCGGCGCATGTATTGCCGCAGTCGTCGGGATTGATGCCGCACTGGCCGGCGCTGCGCTTGCCGGCTCCGCTGCCATCGTGGCGGAAACGGGGTTTCCCGGCGCAGCCGCGATCACGCTATGGGTCGCGGCGGCTGGTTCGGCACGGCTGCCGCCGATCAGACCGGTCATCGCTGCGACGCCGGTCAGACTCAAGGCGGTAATCGATACGGCAGCGATTGCCGTCAACGGATGAATTCGGCGCAGTGCGCTGGTGGCTTCGTTGGACATGATGGTTCCCTTGAAAAATCCGCAGGCGCGGAAACGGCCTGCTGTCACGAACGAGTCGACAGCGTGTCGAACTCGGCGAGGCGCAATTGAATCGTGATCAATGCCACTGCGGTGGAAAAACGGTCGCCACGGCCGATGAACGGCCGATTGCACTGGTCCGACGGCACTCTGGACGCGCTTCAGGACCTAAACGCGCCGAAGCTTGATCGGGACGAATTGACGCACAATCGAGGCCTTGCACAAGTTAAAGCACAGATGAGCACTACCGACTACTGGAATCCAGAACTCGAAACCACGCCTTGGCCCATGGTTCAGCAATGGCAGGCACGGCAAATTGCCGCAGCCCTGCCCGACATACGCGCGCGTTCAATGATGTATGGTCAGCTTTTTGCGAGCCTGCCCAATGACATACCGATTATCGCGCTAGCCGATTTGGCGCGTCTGCCGTTTACGGCCAAAGATGATTTGCGCGCCGCGCAGGAATTGGCGAATGACGAACGGCCGTTCGGGCTGAACCAGGCGGTACCGTCAAGCGATATCGTGCAAGCGCTGTGTTCGTCGGGCACTACCGGCAAGCCGCTCTATTACGCGCTGACACAACGCGACCTGGACATGTTCAGCGATGCGATCGCAAGCACCTGGTACACGACCGGCGTGCGCAAGCATGATGTGGTCGCGCACCTGGTCGGCTTGCCGATGGTTGCCGGCGGCTTGCCGTATGCCGATGGCTTCCGCCGAATCGGTGCGACTCTGTGTTGGCTGGGTGGCTTTCCGACCGAGCGCATCTTGCTCGAAATGCGGCGTCTTCGGGTCACAACAATTTTGGCGACCACCTCGTTTGGTCAGTACCTGGCCGAGCAATGGGAGGAAGTCGGCAAACAGACCGGCATCGCATCCAAACTCACCCGCTTCCTGGGCGGTGGTGAACCCGGCCTGAGTCAACCGCAGATTCGTAGCCGCATCGGCCAGGGCCTGGGTATCACGCAGGTGCGCGACTTGATGGGTCTCGGTGATGTGATCTCCGCCCTGTGGGGCGAGTGCGACCAACAAGACGGTATGCACTTTAACGCGCAGCGTTATGTCGCTGTCGAACTGATCGATCCGGACAGCGGCCAGACGCTGCCGTGGACAGATGGCGCTACCGGCGAACTGGTGTACTCCGCATTCGCGCGCGATGCGACGCCGCTGCTGCGCTATCGATCGCGCGATCACGCCATGGTCGTGGCAACCTCTTGCGCCTGCGGTCGCACCAGCCCGAAGATTCGTTGCATTGGCCGCACCGACGACATGCTGATCTATCGCGCGATGAACGTGTTTCCGACTGCGATTCGCGATCTGATCGCCGCCCAGTTTGCCGGCCAGGTCGAGCCGTTGATTCGGATTTTCAAGGAACGCGCCGACCAGGTGCGCTTTGATGAGCCAATACCCCTGCAGGTTGAAGCTGCCAGCGACTTTGATCTGACGGGCGCGGCAGCATTGGCTGGCGCGATCGAACAAGCGGTACGCGTTCAACTGCAGGTCCGTGTCACGGTAACGGTGCTTGCCAGTGGTACCTTGCCGAAGAGTGCCTACAAGAATCCATTAACCGCACTACGACCATCATGAAATTTGAACACGCCACCATCAGTCTGCCGCATCTGTGGTCATCGCCGTTCGTGCGATGGCAAGGCAGTCTGGCCGATCTGTCCAGCCTGGATCTGGCTAGCGCCGTCACCAACGACGCGTTGACTGAGCGCGGGCTCGATCGCGACGCGATTGACCAAATGGTGTTTGGCTGCACGATTCCACAGCAAGGCATTTTTTATGCCGCACCGTGGGTGGCCGCAAGGCTTGGCTTGGAGCGGGTCAGCGGCCCGCACATCGCGCAGGCCTGCGCCACCTCGGTCGCGTGCGTCGTCGCGGCGGCGCTGGCGGTCGAAGTCGATCGGCAGGCGCTGCCGCTGGTGGTCGTCACCGACCGCACCAGCAACGGCCCACTGCTGATCTATCCACGCAGCCAGAGCATGGGCGGCGCACCGAACACCGAGAACTGGGTGCTGGATAACTTTGCCGCTGATCCGAACACCGGCCAGGCGATGGTCGCGACCGCTGAGAACGTTGCCCGCGACGGCGCGATGACCCGGCAAGCGCTCGATGAACTGACCTTGTTGCGCTGGCAGCAGTATCAGCGCGCGTTGGCCGATGATCGACGTTTTCAACGC
>JANORY010000588.1:0-2557 GCA_031415535.1 Burkholderiales bacterium
GACGACGGCCACTTTCTCGGCTTCGAAGACATGGTGGCCTTGCAGGGCAAGGTCAACGATGACAAATACGATGGGTCCTATGAATCCATTGCGGCGACGATTCGCTTTAATTGCACACCACTACTGATTGCGAATTCCCTACAGCGGTTCTTTGCTTCGGTAGTGCTCGCCGTCGTACTGAGAAATGGCGACGCACATCTGAAGAATTTCGGTCTGCTCTACACCGACCCTTCGACCGAAGACTGCAGACTCTCGCCGTTGTTCGACCAAGTTTGCACGAATATTTATATTCCCAACGACATCCTGGCGCTGCGCCTTGCGCGATCGAAAGCCTGGCCGAATCGCAAGACACTCGAAACGTTTGGTCGCAGCCAATGCGAGCTTAGCCAGCCAGGCTTGATCATCGATCAGATTCTCTATTCGACTGCGAGCTATCGACCACAGCTCGTAGGACCGGCATGGCGGAGCCTGAAGCGATTATTTGAGGATTCGGTCAGCGCGCTTGCGTGATATCGCGACGATTCGAATGAGATCAGGTGGGCGAGACGCCGAACGCCTCACCGACCTGATCTGGCACCAGGGTGCACATTCAAACCAGCGAGAACCGTGCTGGTCCATAACCGGCACGGCTGACCGCATACCTGCAACCTTTACTTAGCACAGTCGCTGTACGGAGCGGGCTGGTGTGAGTACCGCAGCGAAATTAGGCGGAGCGTTGGCCGCCAGTTCGACGCGGGGACATTCGCGGAGGCACTTGCACCAGAGCGCTCCTGGCAAAAGATGCACGAAGATTCATGATTGTGCATAGTCACAATATTATGGAGAGACTAAAAGAGTCCTCGACCGTCTCGGAGGAAGCATTCCAGAGCTTGCGGCAAGACTGCCTTGCGCGAGTCGATCCGACGCGGCGATGACGCCTGGGAAGCGGAAATACTGGCCAGCTTTCATCGCCTGGTAAACAAGCAAAAGAGTGTCGATCACCGTACGTTGATGAAGGCCGTCATCAAGCGCGTCGCGAGCTCGTTAGTTGCTCTGCTTACACAACATATTAAAAGTACACAATGCAATGCCCTCGCCGCTTTCACGCTAGCAACGACGGTTTGAATCCATTTTTATACCTTTATCTCGACTGGAAACAGGCATGCTTAACGTCAAACAACCGACCCTCTCGCACTTCGGAATTTATGTCGCCGATGTCGAGAAGATGGTCCGTTTCTATAAATCGGTGTTTGGCCTGGTGGAGACCGACCGCGGGGTCGGCAAAACCTTCACGGCACCGCTAATATTCCTGAGTGCGAGTCCGCACCAGCATCATCAACTGGTGATCGCCGGCGGCCGGCCAGCCGAGGCGGCCTTCAGTACGGTCATTCAGTCGCCGCTGCTCTGTATAACAGCCTGCCCTACCGCACCGTCGAAGACTTCGACATGGTCTGCAACATTACCTATTTCCCGTTTCTAGTGGTTGTAGCGGCAGACAACACGGTTCCCGATCTGGCGGCGCTCCTTGCCACGGGTAAAGCCAACCCCGAGCAATTGAGCTACGGAACTGCCGGTATTGGTTCAACCCATCATTTGGCCGGAGAATTGCTCGCCAGTCTGTCAAAGACGCCGCTGCTGCATATCCCCTACAAAGGCGACTCCGCGTCGGTAACCGCCTTGTTGTCAGGTGACATTCCAATGATTATCGCGCCCGCTACAGTGGCCGAGCAAGGCGTCAGCGCTTATGACGTCAGGTCCTGGGCGGGCCTGATGGCACCGGCCGGTACCCCACAGGCGGTCATCGATCGTTTGAACGCAGAAGTGCTCAAGGCATTGCAAGTCCCGGCGGTCCGGAGCCGACTTGAAGAAATGGGCGGCGAAGCCCGCGGCAGCACGCCCGACGAGATGAAAAGCCTGGTGACCAGGGAATCCGACAAGTGCTTACGAGTGGTCAGCCAAGCCAACATCGCTAAACAATAATGCGAACCGCTGTGCTAGGCACTGGCCAGCGCCAGCGCACACCACAACGGCGGCCCCGGTCGACGTTGCGCGGCCAGGATGTCGGACAGAACTGAGAACAGGGGCGTCGACATCGTCAAAGCCCTACTGGCCGACCGAGGAAGAAGTACACATTGCCCTGACCCGTCGCACTGCGTCCGTAGCCCAGATAGGTTGGTCCCAAGGGACTGTCGAAGGCCACAAATAGGGCAATCGACTTCAACAGTCCCTTCGGTTGGCCGGGTACCTCGCGTTCGCTGATCTGCCCCAGCTCAAACGAGGAACCCAGGTAGGCACCGTCCAGCAAACCCCCGTCAGCGATCTGATACTGGTAGAGCAGGCGTCCGAAATTAAGCCGATTGCCGATCAACTGGCCATACTGAAAACCGGACTGCTGCAAAAAGCCACCGTGCTGAATCGGGGTATAGATCGGCAACTGGCCGGCACCCAGATGGCCGGCCGAGCGCAACGCCAACGAGAGCGTCTGGCGTGCGCGTGAAATCGCGGTGGTCAATTCGACATCCCATTTGGTATAGGTATCGGAGGCACCCAGGGATTCGCGCGACCCGGTCAGATTCAG
>JANORY010000589.1:0-2873 GCA_031415535.1 Burkholderiales bacterium
GGTAGCTGAAGTCACAAACGTATCGAGGCACGGATTTTGGGTGTTACTCGATGACGAAGAGTTGTTGGTGCCGTTCGATGAATTTCCGTGGTTTAAGAAAGCAACAATCGAGCAACTGACGAAGGTCGAATGGCCAACTGCGGACCATTTGTATTGGCCAGAACTCGATATCGATTTGTCTGTCGAGTCGATTCGCCATCCCGAAAAGTTTCCGCTTCGTTCCAAGTAGGAAGGCTAACTTGACGTTCGACACGGACAAGTTTCAAGGGCCGGCGCTGTTGAACTGCGCTGGCGCGCTGTGGCGCCGGCCCTTGAAACTTTCCGGTCAACTGGGACGTTAGCCACCTCCAACGCAGCACTCCAGGCGCATCTACGATTTGCTTGACACGTAGGTAATATGCATCTACATTATGCCTATGATCACTTGGGACGAGTCGAAGCGAAAGATCAATCTTCGACGACACGGCATCGATTTATCGTTGCTGGAATCGGTGTTTGATTTTCCAATGGTTACGGAAGAGGACGATCGACTCGAGTACGGCGAGCAAAGACTGAAAAGTTTTGGAATGTACGAAGGTCGGGTTGTCCTCTTGGTCTGGACCGAGCGCGTTTTGAGTGCTCACCTTATTTCGTGTCGCTATGCAGAACGCCAAGAAGCCAAAGACTATTTCTCGAGCATTTAGCGCTAGACAAATCGAGGCAGCAATTGCAGCGGCTCCGGAAGGTCGGCGAAAGTCGAAAGACTTGAGTGGCGCAATCGTGACGCGCGGCGGAGGAGTGTCGTCGACGATCGAGCAGATCAGACGAGTTCGAGGTAAGAGCAAGAATCCGACCAAGGAGCAAGTCGCGATACGCATTGACCCTGCGATACTGGAAGCATTTCGGGCAGACGGAGCGGGTTGGCAAACACGAATGAACGCTGCGCTGAAGGAATGGCTGGAGCTTAAACGAGCTAAGCGTCCGCCATCGAGAGTCAGAGTAGGTGGCTAACTTTACGTTGCACGCGGACAAGTTTCACAGGCTCGCGCGTAGTGGCTGCGCTGTCGCGCCGGTGCGCGAGCCTGTGAAACTTGCCGGTGAACTTGGACCGTATGGACTACCCTTGTGTCAAGAGAAAAGTGATTTCTCTTTTCTGAATTAGCTGCTGTTCATTCGAATTTCCGTGTCGTGTTTTCGTTCGGCTGCGTTAGGTGCGGTTGGTTCGATAAAGGGTTCGACTGCGAATCCGTATACGGCCTACTGTGAGCGCTTTTGCTCTGGCCCTGATGATAGTGCGCGCAGCTTGGACCTCATTCGTTAGGCGATCTTGCGTCGATCAACAAGTTCAACAGGTTCTCCAAGCTGTGGTCGCAAACCGTTATCTCATCAACGAAGACTCCTGTCGCAAGGCCGAGGTAGGTTAAGGGTTAAGGGTTAAGGGCTGTGGGTGCTGAACTCAACGGGCTCAGTCAGGCGCGACTGTCGGCGATGTCGGCCGGCTGATCACGATAGCTCTGCCCGCGCGCCAAGATGGCCCAGATGATTCGGGCGTTCTTGGCCGCCATGGCGACGCAGGCGCGCTTAAAGCCGCGCCGGGCGATTAATTCAGTGGCCCACTGGCTCACACGCCCGGGTCGGTTCGCCAGCGTGATCAGCGCCGATCTGGCACCGTGAATCAGCAAGCATCGCAGGTATCGGTCGCCGTTCTTGGTGATTCGACCGAGCACCGTCTTGCCGCCGGTGGAATACTGCTTGGGTACCAAGCCGAGCCAAGCGGCGAATTGGCGACCGTTCTTGAACTCGGCCGCATTGCCGACGGTGGCGACGATGGCGCTGGCGGTGATCTCACCGACGCCGGGCACCTCGTAGACGCGTTTCATGGCGTCGCTTTGGCGGATCATGGCGGAGATTCGACGCTCAAGGCTCAGAATCTCGTCATTGAGTTGACGCAACTTCGTGTGCAGATCGCTGAGCAGTTGGCGAGCCAGTTCGGGCACAGCGGTTTGGTCGAGCGCGGGCGCCAGTTCGGACTGAAAGTGGTAGCGACCTTTGGTCATCACCACGCCGAACTCGGTCAACAGGCCACGGATTTCGTTGATCAAGCTGGTGCGCGCGCCAACGGCGGCGTTGCGGATGCGGTGCAGGCACAGCACGGCCTGCTGCTCGACGCTCTTGATCGGCACGAAGCGGGTGAGCCGGTACTGGACAGCCTCGCAGATGGCTTGGGCGTCATTGGCATCGTTCTTCTGCTTATCGCGAAACTTGACGACGTATTTGGGCGCCATGATTCTGGCGTCGTGGCCCAGAGCCTTGAGCCTGCGTGCGGTGTCGTGAGCGCCCGAGCAGGCTTCCATGCCGACTAGGCAGGGCGGCAGTGAAGCCAGCAGTGCAAACATGGCGGACGGTGTCAACGTCTTGCGCAGCACCGTATTGCCACGCTCGTCGACCCCGTGTACGCTGACCAGATTCTTTGCCAAATCGATCCCGATTGCGATAACCTTATTCATGACTGCCCTCCGGTGAACGTTGATTGCGACAGAACCTTCATCTTGGCACCAACCGTGTTATGGGGGTAGTCCATATCATTCGTTAGTACGCGCTCGACGTCGTTTGCGGTTTGTCGCAGTTTGTCGCGATTGGAACAATGCGATCGGAGTACTGTCGCGCAGGCACCATCGGGCACGGCATGCAGAAGTAGGGGTTGGTATCGACGAAGTAGCACTCAAAAGTGGGTTCTGTGGCCTGAGTTGGTTCTGTCGGAATTGCTGAATAGGTATTTGCTTTCTTGTCGCGAGAAACGCCCGCCGGTACCATGCGCTTGAATTCAGCGCTTTGTAACGAAGAGCAGTTCGAAGTGAGTCGCAATCGGGGAATCGCAGCCGGCAGTTGAATGG
>JANORY010000590.1:0-3696 GCA_031415535.1 Burkholderiales bacterium
GTGGGCATTCGAGTCAACACCATGCTGGCGCTCGGTTGGGGTTTGGCCGGTGCGATTGGTGCCATCGCGGGCATGATGGTCGCGCCCATCGTCTATCTTGACCCGAACATGATGGCCGGCATCTTGCTGTACGCGTTTGCAGGTGCTTTGGTCGGTGGCATCGATAACCCGGGTGGCGCGGTGGTGGGCGGATTTATTGTCGGCGTGCTTGAGAACGTGCTCGGAGCCTTTGTGATTGGCAACGATCTGAAGTTGACGGTAGCGCTGGTGTTGATCATCGGTGTGTTGACGGTCAGACCTTCGGGTCTGTTCGGCAAAGTTAACGTTACCCGCGTCTGAGCCCGGAGCGCCCGCACTTATGAAACTTCGCTATCTGCAAGGCAATTCGAACCCGAACCTGTTGCTCTGGATCGTGCTCGCCGTAGTTGTTCTGGCGATTCCTTTTCTGTTGCCCAACTATCGGATCTTTCAACTCACCCTGGTGATGGTGTATGCCATTGCGCTGCTCGGCCTGAATATTTTGACCGGTTACAACGGCCAGATTTCGCTCGGCCACGGCGCGTTTTATGCGATCGGGGCCTACGCGGCTGCGATCCTGATGGACAAGGCGGGGGTTCCATACTGGGCCACCGTGCCGATTGCCGGGGCTATTTGTCTGGTGGCCGGTTTTGTCTTCGGGCTGCCCGCGCTGCGCCTCGACGGCCACTATTTGGCTCTGGCGACCTTTGCGCTGGCAGTCGCGTTGCCGCAACTCTTGAAGAACAAACATCTGGAGCATTGGACCGGTGGCGTCCAAGGTATTGTCATTACCAAGCCGGATGCGCCGTTCGGGTTAAAACTGAATCCGGATCAATGGCTCTATCTGTTCACTTTGGCGGTGCTGTTATTCATGTTCTGGATCGGTATCAATCTGATCAAGGGCCGGATTGGCAGTGCACTGGTGGCGATCCGCGATCAACCGATTGCCGCCGCCGCGATGGGGATCAACAACCCGATTTACAAGTCGATGGCGTTTGGCATTTCCGCCATGTTCACCGGTGTCGCTGGCGCACTGGGTGCGATCGCGATTCAATTTGTAGCACCCGACAGCTTTAACGTGTTTCTGTCGATTACGCTGTTGGTGGGTATTGTGGTCGGTGGTCTTGCCTCAGTGCCCGGTGCCATCTTCGGGGCATTCTTTGTTCAGTATGTACCGAACATTGCCGACCAAATCTCGAAGTCGGCACCGTGGGCGATTTACGGCATTTTTCTGATTCTCTTCATGTACTTCATGCCGTTGGGAATAGCCGGTGGCGTAAGATCATTGCGTGCACGGTTTGCCCGCAAAGGCGTTTAGTGGTTGTGTCACGGGTGTTTGGGTTTGAGTTTGTCATTATAAAATTGTTACCAAAGGAGTTTCCATGAAGCATTCACTGTTCGGTCTGCTGGCGGCGGTGTCACTCGCCGTAGCGGCCCCCTCTGCGATGGCGCAGAAAAAGTACGATGTTGGTGCGACCGATACCGAGATCAAGATCGGCCAAACCATGCCGTACAGCGGCAACGCCTCGGCCTATGGCACGATCGGCAAGGTCGAGAGCGCCTATTTTGCGATGATCAATGAAAAGGGCGGGATCAACGGTCGCAAGATCAACCTGATTTCCATTGACGACGGCTATTCGCCCCCTAAGACCGTTGAGATGGTTCGTAAACTGGTCGAACAGGACGAAGTGCTGATGGTGTTCAACACCCTGGGTACGCCGCCGAATACGGCGATTCAGAAATATCTGAATGCCAAGAAAGTGCCGCAACTGTTCGTGGCGACCGGTGCGACCAAGTGGAATGATCCGAAGGGCAACCCGTGGACCATGGGCTGGCAGCCAAACTACCAGTCAGAAGGCCGAATCTACGCCGAGTACATGATCAAGAACAAGCCGAACGGCAAGATTGCGATCCTGTTCCAGAACGACGACTACGGCAAGGACTACCTGAAAGGCTTCAAGGATGGCCTGGGTGACAAGACCAAACAAATTGTCTCCGAGCTGTCGTTCGAAGTCACCGATCCGACGGTTGATTCGCAAATTGTGTCGATGAAAGCGTCCGGCGCTGATGTCTTTTTTAACATCACCACGCCAAAGTTCGCCGCCATGGCAATTCGCAAGGCTGCCGACATTGGCTGGAAACCCCTGCATTTCCTGAATAGCGTTTCAGCCTCGGTCGGCGTGGTGTTACAGCCCGCAGGTCTTGAAAAATCGATCGATATTCTGTCGGTGCAGTACTTGAAAGATCCGACCGATACCGCTTGGGCCAAGGATCCGGCGTTTCTTGAGTGGCTGGCCTTCATGAAGAAGTACTACCCGGGCGGCGACTTGAAAGATGCGTTCAACGTTTATGGCTACTCAGTTGCGCAGACGCTGGTCGAAACGCTCAAGCGCTGCGGCGATAACCTGACGCGTGAAAACGTCATGAAGCAGGCTGCCAGTTTGAAGGGGTTCGAGCTACCCATGCTGTTGCCGGGTATCAAGATCAACACCTCGCCCGAGGACTTTGCACCGATCGAGGCGGAGCAGATGGTTAGGTTTGACGGCAAGGAATGGATCCGTTTCGGCGAAATTATCGGTAATTGATTCGCCTGCGGTAAAGATTAAAAAAAGGCCCCGGATTTCGGGGCCTTTTTCTCAGGAGTTTTTGATATGACCTCACTGGTCCAACAACGCGCCGACGCCGTACATCAGACCTTGCTCGAGATTCGCCGCATTGCGCCCGACTCGGTTATCTCCGACGATCAACTGGAAGCGCTAAAAGCGCCGTTGATTGCGCTGGCGCAACGAACCGAACTGTTTCCGGCCGAGCAATTCGCCTCCTCGCCCGGCAAGGCCGGCAATCTCTATGAATTGTCGGTGGACGACGATCTGCGTTATGCGCTGTATGCGTCGGCTGGCGTGCCGGGCAAAGCGCAACCACCGCATAACCACACTACCTGGGCACTGATTTCCGGGGTGTTCGGCGATGAACATAATGTTGGCTATCAGCGGACCAGTGAGACGACGGTTGAAAAACGCTGGGAGCTGACCTGCAAGCGCGGCAATGCGGTCGCGTTTCAGCCGGATGATTTTCATACCATCGAAGTCACCAGCAGCGAGCCGGCGCTACATTTACATTTGTATGGACGCAGCCTGGCGCACCTGCCGGATCGGGTGTTCATCAAGGACAAGGTCGACGGTCAATGGACGGGTGTGGTGCGCCGGTTCATGGCCAAGCCCGACATGTATTCACCGTATGTCAGCGCAGCCGAGCTGCGCGCGATGCTCAGCGACGGGGAAGAGCTCGCGCTGCTCGATGTGCGTGAGGGCGGCATCTTTGCGCAATCGCATTTGTTGACCGCTTGCAGTTTGCCGCTATCCCACCTGGAGCTCGAGATTCCGCAATTACTGCCACGCAAATCGGTACGGGTGGTGTTGATCGATGACTCGCTGGCCTATGTGTCGGGCGCTGCACAGCGCGCCGCCGGCATTTTGCGCTGCCATGGCTACTTGAACCTGTCGGTTCTGAACGGCGGTATCGCGGCCTGGGGGCAGGCCGGGTATGAACTGTTTTCCGGCACCTTCGTGCCATCGAAAGCGTTTGGTGAAGTCGTTGAACACAAAAACGATACGCCGCGTATTGATGCTGAAGTACTTAAACAATGGCAGGACGAAGGCCGCAAGATGGTGGTGCTCG
>JANORY010000591.1:0-1015 GCA_031415535.1 Burkholderiales bacterium
GGCATTTCCAAAAAAACGACGGCCATCGTCGGGCTGCCTTTCAAACAGGTTTCGCCCGGAATCGGTGAAGTTTCAAACGGCCTCGGCAACGTGCAACTCGCTGTGCGTCAATCGTTTAGAAAAAGAAAATGGGATGTCGCCGGTCAATTTCGGATGGATTTGCCGTCGCCTGAAAAAGGGCTGAACCGGCAGACGGGCTATCAGGCGTTCACCTTTTTGCCGACGATTTCAGTTGGTCGCGGGTTTTCAAAAAACTACTTTTTCGGGTACGGCGGCGCGGGTTTTCGGACAAATCAGTTCAGCCATTTTTTCAACGCCGGGGTGGAAGCCGGGCATCGATTTCAGAAGCTCTGGCTCATCGTTTCGAGTGAAATGGTTCGTTCGTTTGAAAATGGAAAAACGCCCGTTTCGATTGCCAACCAGCCGTCGGCATTTTTTGTAAACGACCAGGAATTTTGGTCAGTCGGCCTAAAAACGGCGTGGTCGTTCAATCAATTTATTGGGATAAACGGCTCGTTTTTCAGCGTCGTGGATGCGCAGTTTTTGCCGAAATCGCCGCTCGTCGGTTTTGGTTTTTGGGCAAAATGGGATTGAGCTTTGGGCTGAATAATTAACCGCAGAGACTCAGAGGCGCAGAGAGGCGAAATCATTTTTTATAAAATTCTCCGCGCCTCCGCGTCTCAGCGGTTAATATGGACACCTACCTGATTGGATAGAAAAATTAACTGTTTTATTGAAATGGCATTAATAAAAAGCTGCCGCGGCTTCACCCCTGAATTTGGCGAAAACTGCTTTTTGGCCGAAAATTCGACCATCATCGGCGACGTAAAAATGGGCGACGAATGCTCGGTCTGGTTTCAGGCGGTCGTGCGCGGCGACGTCAATTTTATCCGCATCGGCAATAAAGTGAACATCCAGGACGGTGCGATCATCCACGGCACCTATCAAAAATGCGGCACGACCATCGGCAATAATGTCTCCATCGGCCACCGCGCCCTCGTCCACGGCTGCACCT
>JANORY010000592.1:0-3173 GCA_031415535.1 Burkholderiales bacterium
ATCCGATACCGCGCTGGCATCGCCCCCCATGATGCCAGCCAGACTCTCCACTTGTTTAGCGTCGGCAATAACACCGACGTTGGCATCGAGCGCAATCGTAGTGCCGTTCAAGAGTTTCAGCGATTCGCCACTGCGCCCCCAGCGCACGTCGAGTCCGCCGCTAATTTTGTCGAGGTCGAACACGTGGGTTGGTCGACCGAGTTCGAGCATCACATAGTTTGAAATATCGACCAGCGCTGAAATCGAGCGCTGCCCGGCATGTTCCAGGCGTGTCTTTAACCAACTGGGTGTTGCTGCCTGCGGATTGACACCGCGAATGATTCGGCCGGCAAACCGGCCGCACAGATCCGGCGCGCTGATCGTTACCGGCAAGCGATCGGTAATGTCGACCGTCGCCTGCGGGAAATCGAGGACCTTCAGCGGTGCGCCGCTGACCGCAGCCAGTTCACGAGCAATGCCATAGACGCCCAGACAATCGGGGCGATTCGGCGTTAATTTGAGCTCGAACACTTGATCATCGAGGGCCAGATATTCGCGCAGGTTGGCACCGATCGGCGCGTCGGTCGGCAACACCAGCAGCCCGGAATGATCTTGCGACAAGCCGAGTTCCTGGGCCGAGCACAACATGCCCTGACTCTCGACGCCGCGCATGGTGGTCGGCTTGATCTGCATGCCGTTCGGCATGACGGCACCCGGCAATGCGCAGGGGACGCGAATACCCGCAGCGACGTTCGGTGCGCCGCATACGATCATCCGTTCATCGATGCCGGTGTTGACGCGACACACACTCAGCTTGTCGGCGTTCGGATGACGTTTGACCTCCAGAACCTCGGCGACCACGATCTCGCTAAACGCCGGCGCCACCGGGTGCAAGCTTTCCACTTCGAATCCGGCCATCGTCAATGCGCTGCCGACCTCCTCGGTCGTCAGGGCAGGACTCACATAGGCGCGCAGCCAACTCTCGGAAAACTTCATACTCGGCTTTCATAACTCGGGAGCAGCGAACTCAATGACTAACAGCGACCTTGCTGGCTAACCGCGAACCTACTGGCTAACAGCGAACTTGCTGGCAGCACTACATCAGCGATTGAATTGCTGCAGAAACCGCAAATCATTCTCATAAAACAGGCGCAGATCACCGACCCCATAACGCAACATGGCGAGCCGCTCGATGCCTGTGCCAAACGCAAAGCCAATATAGCGTTCCGGATCAAGGCCAATATTGCGAACCACCCCGGGATGCACCTGCCCCGAGCCCGACAGCTCAAGCCAACGACCGGCCAGTGGCCCGTCGGCAAAACAAAGGTCGATCTCTGCCGAAGGTTCGGTAAACGGAAAGTAGGACGGCCGGAATCGAACCTGCAGTTCATCGGACTCAAAGAAGCGCCGCAAAAATTCGGTGTAGACGTTTTTCAGATCCGTAAAGCTGATGTTCTCATCAATCCACATACCCTCGACCTGGTGAAACATGGGCGAATGGGTTGCGTCCGAATCCACCCGGTAGGTCTTGCCCGGCGCAATCACCTTGATCGGCGGCTTGTGCATACGCGCATAGCGAATTTGCATCGGGCTGGTGTGGGTTCGTAACAGCAGCCCATGACCCAGCGCATCCGTGCCATCGACGTAAAAGGTGTCGTGCATCGAGCGCGCCGGATGATTTTCCGGCGTATTCAGTGCGGTGAAGTTAAAGAAATCTTCTTCAATCTCGGGTCCGTCGGCAACATCAAAACCGATCGAGCGGAAAATCGCTTCGATGCGTTCAATCGTCAGCGTAATTGGATGCAAGCCGCCCGCCGCCAGGCCGCGGCCCGGCAGCGTGACGTCAATGCCTTCTTGCGCCAAGCGGGCGTTGAGCTCGGCCTGTTTGAGTTCAGATTCGCGCGCTTGCAACAGCGCTTCAATCGCTTGTTTGGATAGATTCAGCCGCTTGCCGCGTTCGGCCCGTTCGGTGCCCGTAAAGCTGCCGAGCGATTTCATTTGCCGAGTTAGTGCGCCGTCCTTGCCCAGCAGTCGAGCCTTGACTTCTGCCAATCCGACCAGGTCTTGGGCGCCCGCCAATTGCTCGCGGGCTTGGGAGACCAGGGTGTCGGTATTGGTGTCGGTACTCATCTCACAAACCTGTCGTGATCCGGTGTGTTCTGAAAGTGAAACGGGGCTGAAATCGCTTCTGCGCTCAGCCCCGCTGCTGCAAATTTTCGGAATCGTGATGAGCACGTCCGATTTGTCGCGATCGACTTGGGTGTCCCCCAGCGGTTACTGAACTACCCCAAGCCGTGACTAAACCACGCCAGCGTGACGCACCAAGCTAGCTAACACCCAGCGAGGTTTTGACCTTGGCGACGATTGCTGCAAACGCCGGCTTGTCGTTAACGGCCAATTCGGCCAGCACTTTGCGGTCCAGACCGATCGCGGCTTTGTTGAGTCCGCAAATAAATCGGCTGTAACTCAAACCATGCTCGCGGCTGGCTGCATTGATCCGGGCAATCCAGAGCGCGCGAAACACCCGCTTGCGATTGCGCCGATCGCGATAGGCATATTGGCCCGCGCGCATAACGGCTTGTTTGGCAACCCGAAAGACATTGCCCCGGCGACCGCGATAGCCCTTGGCCAGCGCAATAATTTTCTTGTGTCGGGCTCGAGCGGTGACGCCACGTTTAACTCTAGGCATTTATCGCTCCTTAACCCGAATACGGCAACATGGCACGGACCGAATCCATGTTGGTCGCATGAACAGTCACAGTACCGCGCAACTGACGTTTGTTCTTGGTCGTCTTCTTGGTCAGGATGTGGCGCTTGAACGCCTGTCCGCGTTTGACGGTTCCGCCAGCGCGAACCCGAAAGCGCTTGGCAGCGCCCTTCTTGGTCTTCATCTTAGGCATAAATAACTTCCATGCTCTTATGTCACCTCGTCAGGTGCCCGACGCTCGGACGGGACTTGTTCGACCTGCTTGGCTTATTGGTTTACTGCTTCAAACTGCGACTACTTGATATTCTTTTTACGAGGTGCCAACACCATCACCATCTGCCGGCCCTCTAACTTCGGATACTGCTCGACTTGTGCGAAGGCATCCAAGTCGGTTTTGACTCGGTCGAGCAAACGAATTCCGAATTCCTGATGCGCCATCTCGCGACCACGAAAACGCAAAGTGATCTTTGCCTTGTCGCCCTCTTCG
>JANORY010000593.1:0-1312 GCA_031415535.1 Burkholderiales bacterium
CTGCTGATTAACCTGCTGGTCGATGTGCTCTACGTTTACCTCGATCCGCGGGTGCAAAGGGCATGAAACGCGATTCCATCGCCACCGGCACGGCCGCATCACTGGCGGGTGCTGCTCAACCAGAAGTCCATTCGGTGGCCCGGCGCGATGCATTGCTGGCCCGAATGGCGCGCGATCCGGTGGCTTTGGTTGCAGCGGTGATGCTGTTCTCGATGGTGCTGGCAGCGATTGCCGCGCCGTTGTTGGCACCCTACGATCCGTATTTCACTGATCTGTCGAAAGCCATGCAGCCACCGTCCGGCGAGCATTGGTTCGGTACCGATAACACCGGCCGCGATATCTTGAGCCGAGTGCTTTACG
Source organism: Burkholderiales bacterium (assembly GCA_031415535.1). Lineage (GTDB taxonomy): Bacteria > Pseudomonadota > Gammaproteobacteria > Burkholderiales > Burkholderiaceae_E > JANLTP01. The sequence continues at coordinate 361 of JANORY010000593.1, forward strand.
GCACCCGTAACACCTTGCTGATGGGCTTGGCCGGTGTACTCATTGGCGGTCTGGCCGGTGGCGTGCTGGGCATCCTGGCGGCGTTTTATCGCAAACTCGATCCCTGGGTCATGCGGCTGGTCGATATCATGCTCGCCTTCCCGGCGATTCTGATTGGTCTGGCGGTGGCAGCGATTGTCGGCTCCGGGCTGAGTGCGGTGATCATTGCGCTGGTAGTCTCGACGGTACCCGACGTGGCACGGGTCGCGCGCGGCTCGGCGATCGGCATCATGGGCATGGAGTTCATGGAAGCCGGTCGAGCAGTCGGCGTCTCGAATCGGGCGCTGATCTGGCGTTACCTGACGCTCAATTGTATTTCGACCATCTCGGTGTTTCTGACCTTGCGCTTCGGGCAGATCATTCTGGTCGGTTCGGCACTCGGGTTTCTCGGCATGGGTGCACAACCGCCGACCGCCGAGTTGGGCATGATGGCCGCACAGGGACGCGACTTTTTGTTTATGGCACCGCACATAGCAACCATTCCGAGCCTGGCGATTCTGGTGATTGTGCTGGCCGCCAATCTGCTCGGTGATGCGGTTCGCGATGTGCTCGACCCACGTCTGCAGCTTTGAGATATCCCCCAGCTTTGAGTTTCGCCCAGCTTTGAGTTTTGGCAACGACGAACGGTTTCAGCTTTGATAAATTTCAACAGGAGACGCTTGTGAAGAAAGCCTTGTTCTCAATCGGTGCAGCAATGGCGATTCTGGCCGCGCCTGTACAGGCGCAAACCCTGAACATGATGAAGTCGCTCGATGCGCCGCACTATGACGGCCACCGCACCACCTGGTCGCCCAGCTCGGACATCATCAACATGGTGCAGGATGGTTTGGTTGCGCTCGATTGGGATGGCAAGACGGCGTTGCCGTTGTTGGCGAAGTCCTGGACCATCAGCCCGGATGGCAAGACCTATGTC
>JANORY010000594.1:0-1026 GCA_031415535.1 Burkholderiales bacterium
TTGGGGTGAAGATCGATCCGGCCGCGTTTGCTGCTGCCCAGACTGCTTGATGCATGCTGCAACAGAAAGCTTGATTCCGTTTACTTGATTTAGACACAACAGAACTTTGGGCCGTTGCGGGCGCCTCGGCAATTCCGCCGCAGTGACTGCAACGGGTTATCAAAGACCGTAGGAGGCTCAAACGCTGTTCGCAGCCGAGAGCTTTAATCGATCCGGAAGTTTTGCCTGGTTTCATCGGGTAACAACAACCAGATGTCCTACGCAGATGGCGTACCCGAACTCAAAATCGGTCGCCGTATCATGGCCGGTGCCAACAGCCCGCAAGGCTGGAAGTGCCTATTTATGGAGTAAGACCGTGGGTCTCAATCGTAGCGAAAAAGCAGTGGTTGTCGAGGAAATCAGCGCCGAAGTGGCGACTGCCCAATCGATCATCCTGGCTGAGTACCGTGGTCTGGAAGTCGGAGCGATTACCGTCCTGCGCAGGCAGGCACGGCAAAACGGGGTGTACTTGCGAGTCCTCAAAAACTCGCTGGCGCGTCGCGCAGTTTCTGGAACGTCGTTTGAAAGTTTGGCCGACAAGATGATCGGTCCGCTGATATACGGCATTTCCAAAGACGCTGTTGCGGCCGCCAAGGTCCTCAATGATTTCGCTAAAACCAATGACAAACTGGTCTTGAAAGCCGGTGCAATGCCTAACTTTCCGCTCGATGCAGCCGGAATCAAGGCACTTGCCACCATGCCAAGCCGGGATGAATTGTTGGCGAAATTGATGGGCACCATGCAAGCCCCGATCGCAACGTTTGTACGCACCCTCAACGAAGTGCCGAGCAAGTTTGCTCGTGCGCTGGCTGCTGTTCTGAAGCAGAAAGAGGAATCGCAAGCTGCAGTTTCCGCGCAAACCGAAGTGCCGGCAGAAGTGCCAGCAGAATTTCAAGCGGAACCAGCCGTACAAGCGTAAGACATTCAGATAACGACGATCAGCATTAGCAAATTTAAGCAGTAATACAAACAGCAATACCAACACCT
>JANORY010000595.1:0-3766 GCA_031415535.1 Burkholderiales bacterium
GAAGCGAACCCAAGTGGGCCAAGCGGGTTACCGAAATAACCGACGGTGAAGGTGCCGACCATATCGTCGAAGTCGGTGGCGCGCAGACTCTGGTGCAATCGATTCACGCCTGCAAGGTTGGCGGTCACATTTCAATGATCGGCGTGCTCACCGGTGTTCAAGGTCCGGTATCGACCGCAACATTGATGTCGAAGAATATCCGCCTGAAGGGCATCACGGTCGGCAGTTGCCGCCAGCAGCTCGACATGTTGCGGGCGATCGAGTCAAGCGGCCTGCAGCCGGTGATCGATAGTCACTACCCGCTGGCGCAGCTTGGCGATGCGTTCCGGCATCAAGAGTCGGGACGACATTTCGGCAAGATTGTCATTGATGTTCAAGATGTCCGATAAAGGCTCATCACAATTTAAATGATTGCTTGAGCCGTTCTACTTTTAAATGCTGCTGACTACTTCCGTGGCGCATTGAAAGTGATCGCTGGGTCGGTGTCGTGTTTCAGCATGAAATGCGTACCTAGAAATCAAGCAGGCAATACAGAACTATGAGTCAGGAACTTTGGCGAGCGCCTGATCAAGGCCTTGGCAGGTAGGTTACTTCGATGACGTCGGTCGCAGGGCTGGCATCTGTGGCGAATCGCCACAGATAACAACTGCTCTTGCCCTCGCAGCCGCCGGACTTGCTTTGAAAATCGGCGGTAAATTCGCCCTTGGTGCCGCATACATCGGTCAAGACGCCACAGCGGTACCAGTTTGAGCTGCTGGTTTGAGAGATAAATGTGACCTTATCGATTCGCGCGACTTTACGGCTCAACTTGCGGGTGATTTCGCCGACCAGCACGATGCCACAGTTCGGGCAGCCGTGGTCATACCAGACGCTCGGAAAGTCATCGGGCTTGGTGAGGCTGACCCGTTCGGTCAATACGGCCTGGCTCGCTGGATCTGCCCCCGCTTGAAGGCTTGCGGCAGGGGTCTGTGCGAACGCCATGCAAGGAAGGGCCAGCGAGATCGCAATGCGGATCGACGTCAACCGGCAACACGGCAGCCGAAGCAACGGACAAATCAACGCACATAGCAACGGACGAAGCAACGGACGAAGCAATGGACGAAGCAAAGCCGCTATCAGGCAACGAGTTGTCATCAACGGCGCTACAGCCCTTGCGCTTGCGCCAGCCGCGAGCGTCGCGCCAACAGCCTCGGTATGATCAGGATCGCCAGGATCAGCGCCAGGATCACGGCGCAAATCGGTTTGGTCGCAAATACCGTCCAGTCACCTTGGCTGATCGATAGCGCATTGCGCAACTGCTTCTCGGCCATCGGGCCGAGGATCATGCCGACGATGACCGGTGCGGTTGGAAAACCGTAGCGGCGCATGGCCAGCCCGAGCAAGCCAATCACCAATAACAGCGCCAGATCGAACCAGCTTTGCCGCAGACTATAGGCACCGAGCGTCGAGAAAATCAGAATACCGCCGTACAACAATGGCGTCGGTACGCGCAGGATCTTCACCCACAGACCGACCATCGGCAAGTTGAGCACCAGCAACATGACATTGCCGATGTAGAGCGAGGCAATCAAGGTCCAGACCAGGGGACCGGAGGTCTGCATCAGCGCTGGCCCGGGCTGCAAGTTGTAGTTCTGGAAGGCGGCCAGAAGAATGGCGGTCGTCGATGAAATCGGAATCCCCAGCGTCAGCAAGGGTGCCAGCGCTGCCGTCACGGTGGCATTGTTGGCGGCCTCTGGTCCGGCCACACCTTCAATCGCACCAGGCCCGCCATTGCTGGTGAAATCTTGCGGGTTCTTGGACAACTTCTTCTCGGCCGCGTAGGACAGAAAAGTCGGTATTTCAGCGCCGCCGGCCGGTATTAATCCGAACGGAAAACCGATCAGAGAGCCGCGTATCCAGGCCGGGATGGAGCGCTTCCAGTCTGATGCATTCATTTTGACCTGCGACAAGCGATTCATCGTGCCTTCGCCGCGAAAGTACAGCGCGCCGTACAAGGCTTCGCCGACCGCAAACAAGCCAACGGCTACGACCACGATGTCGATCCCGTCATACAGCTCGGATATACCCAGCGAATAGCGGTTCTGACCCGAGCTCGGTTCGATTCCGATGAGGCCGATGCCTAGCCCGATGAACAGCGCCGTCATGCCGCGCAAGGTCGATGAGCCGAGTACCGCTGACACGGTGGTGAAGGCCAGCACCATGATCATGAAGTACTCGGCCGGCCCGAATCGCAAGGCAAATTCGGCCGCAGCCGGTGCCACAAATGACAGCGCAATGGTGGCAATGGTGCCAGCGACAAACGAGCCGATCGCGGCCGTCGCCAGGGCCGGGCCGGCGCGGCCGTTACGTGCCATGGCATTGCCTTCCATGGCGGTGACCATGGTTGCCGACTCGCCGGGTGTGTTCATCAAAATCGAAGTGGTCGAGCCGCCGAACATTGCGCCGTAGTAAATGCCGGCGAACATGATAAGTGCCGACGCCGGATCAACCTTGGCGGTGATCGGCAACAACATTGCGAGCGTCAGTGCCGGCCCGATGCCAGGCAGCACACCGATGGCGGTGCCAATAAAACAGCCAACAAACGCCCACAGTAAATTGATCGGCGTCGCAGCGATGGCAAAGCCGTTCATTAACGCGCTAATCGTTTCCATGATCGCTTCTCTGTAGGGAAATCAGGCTGCGCAGGCTCATATTCCGATAGCAGGCATCAGGGGTAAATTGATGGCGAGCAATTTGGCGAATAAAAACCACAGCGGCAGCGTGATCGCTAACGAGATCAACGCATCGCGCAGCGGCCGAACGCTGCCATAACCCCGTGCGACACAGACCATGAGCAGCATGCTGGCCAGTGGAAAGCCCAACTGACCGATCAGGACGATGGTCAGCAGAAGACCGGCCAGTACCCAGCACAGTTGCGCAATTTTCGGCGGCTGTCCATTGGCGTCTTCGGCCTTTAACAAGACCGAATCGGCGCGCAACACCATGAGCAGGCCGCAGACACCCAAGCCAATCGCGACCATAACCGGTACGGTGCGATTGGAGATGCCCGCGTAGCCCGCCTGACTTTCAATCCAGAACAATCCGATCGCAAAAAACGCCGCCATCGCGAGTACCACGGCACCCACAATCCGGTTGGGATTACTCATGGTCGCGAGTCGTTTACTTCGCCACACCCAGTTCTCTGAGGATGCCGCCCAGGCGTTTCTGTTCCGACTCGACGTAGGCACCAAAATCATCGCCGGTTTGCAAGAAGGGGGCCCACTCGTTCTTCTTCAAGGAATCTTTCCAACTGGCGTGTTCGGTGCCTTTGACGACCGCCTCGATCAATTCCTTGCGTTGCTCGGCACTAATGCCGGGTGCGCCGTAGACGCCGCGCCAGTTGTAAATCTCGACATTAACGCCCTGGTCCTTCAGCGTCTTGATGCCATTGATGACATAACTCGACGACACCGCCAACGCGCGCATCTTGCCGGACTGAACGAACGGCATGAACTCGGAGACGCCGGCCAGTCCGATGGTGACATGGCCACCCAAAATAGCGGCTGAAGCTTCGCCACCGCCCGCGAACGGAACATAGTTGACCTTGGTCGGATCGACGCCGACTTCCTTGGCGAACAGCCCGCTCAAGATATGGTCGACCGAACCCTTCGAGCCGCCGCCCCAGGACACGCTGCCCGGATTGGCCTTTAATTGATCGACCAGATCCTTGACCGATTTAATCGGCGAGCTGGCGGCGACAACAAGGATCATAGAGTCCGCGAACAAT
>JANORY010000596.1:0-2940 GCA_031415535.1 Burkholderiales bacterium
CACTGTCAGCGCATTGGCAAACACTACCAGCTCTACGAACATGCGCTGTTCCACACTCAGGTGCAGTCAGTCAGTTGGGACGAAGCGCAGGCACGCTGGTTGATTCGCACCGACTGCGGCGATGCGTTCACGGCGCAATACATCGGTCTGGGTACCGGTCCGCTGCATGTGCCCAAGTTACCTGGGATTGAAGGTATCGGGACCTTCGAAGGTCACTCGTTTCACACCAGCCGATGGGATTACGACTATACCGGCGGTGATCCAAATGGCACACCGATGCACAAGCTCGCCAACCAGCGAGTGGCAATCATCGGCACCGGCGCGACCTCGGTGCAGTGTGTGCCCCATCTGGCGCGAGCCGCGCAAGCCCTGTATGTGTTTCAACGCACCCCTTCATCGGTTGATGTCCGTGCTAACGCACCGATTGATCCTGAATGGTTTGCAAGGATCGCCACCCCGGGCTGGCAACAGCGCTGGCTTGAAAATTTCACGGCCAATCAGGCCGGTGGCAACGCCGAAATCGATCTCGTTCAGGACGGCTGGACCGATCTGGCGCGACGCATTCGCGAACAGATCAAGAAGTTGCCGCCCAAGGAGCGCAGCGTTGCGAACATGCTGGCCGCCTATGAAGACGCCGACTTTCAGAAGATGGAAGAAATCCGGGCGCGCGCCGATGCGATCGTCAAGGAGCGCGAGACCGCCGCCAAACTCAAGGCCTGGTACCGGCAATTGTGCAAGCGGCCATGCTTTCACGATGCCTATTTGCAGGCCTATAACAATCCGAAGGTGCAACTCATCGACACCGACGGCAAGGGCGTCGAGCGGATTACTAAAAACGGGGTGATCGCAGGCGGCCAGGAGTATGCGGTCGATTGCATCATTTATGCATCCGGCTTTGAAGTCGGCACACCGTTGCAGCGGCGCGCCGGCTTCGATTTGGTGGGCCGCAATGGTCGACGCCTGTCGGAACATTGGGCCGAGGGAATGCGCAGCAAACATGGTATCCACGTGCATGGTTTTCCGAACGCATTCTTCGTGCAGCCGACTCAGGGTGCCAATCTGATCTCGAACGTGCCGCACAATCTGAGTGAAGCGGCGCGCACCATTGCAATGATCGTCGCCCATGCGCGCGCCCACGGCCACGAGCAGATTGAAGTGACCGAAGCCGCCGAGCGCGCCTGGGTGGAGTTATTGTTGACCAGCGTTGGCCGGATGACCAGCTCGCCGGATTGCACACCGGGTTATTACAATAATGAAGGCAAGGAACCCGGTAGCGCCGCGCGGCTTTATGTCGGTTATCCGGCCGGTGCGACGGCTTATTTCAAATACTTGGCCGAGTGGCGAAACTCGGGGGAGTTTGAGGGTCTGGCGTTTCGCTAACGACGACTGCTTTATTGGACAAGACTCAACGACGCGCCTACTATAAATAGCGCAGGATTCACTGAATGTGGGCCTGCGCTAACCAACCCAAAGGAGAGAGACACATGGCGACGAAAAAAGCAGAGTCCGGCGTTTACCGCGTTACAGAGATCATCGGCACCAGCACGGATTCCTGGGAGGCTGCGGCAAAAAACGCGGTCGAAACAGCAGCCAAATCGCTGCGCGACCTGCGCGTTGCCGAGATCAGCAAACTCGACATGAAAATCGAAGGCGGTAAAGTGGTCGCTTATCGGGCGCGCGTCTCACTATCGTTCAAGTACGACGCCTGAGAATTCAAGCGAACAGTAGGCGGGTGACCGGCAGCACGCCGGTTACCGAGCAAAGGTAAAAATCAATGTCTGACCGTCATCCCGAACGCACATTTAACTCAGGGCTAGGACTCATAGCCCGCCGCCGTGCCGGAACGGCCATTTTGGTGGCACCTGCGCTCTGGGTTTCGTCGCGGGCGCGGGCGCAAACACAAGCGGCCGATTCGAATTCGTCCGTGGTGCGTTCTTCAACGCCTGAGCGTCGCTACACACCCAGACAAATGGAAGGCCCCTACTACCCGGTTGTCATGCCCAAAGATGTTGACTTCGATCTGCTGCGCAACGGCACTCGCCAATACCTGCGCGGCGCACCGGTATGGGTTCAGGGGACCGTGACTGATCTGAGCGGCAAACCGGTGAGCGGCGCGATCGTCGAGATCTGGCAAGCGGATCAGGATGGACACTATGATCATCCCGGTGACGGCAATCGCGCCGACCCCGACTTTCAGGGCTTTGGTCGAATGACGGTAGGCACGGACGGCGCATATCGGTTCCGCACCATTCGGCCGACACCCTATCCAGGTCGTGCGCCGCACATCCACTTCAAGGTCAAGCTCGGCCAGCGCGAATTACTCACCACTCAGCTTTATGTCGACGGCGATCCGGCGAACGCTGCCGATATGTTGTGGCGACGGCTCGGTGCCGAAGCAGATCGGCCCGCCTTGACGGTACCGTTCGCACCTGGGCCAGAGGGCTTGGTCGCGCTATTCCCGATTATTGTTCGGGCCTGACTTGAGTCGCGCCGCCGCCTCCTGGCGCAGTCGACGCTCCTCCCCCACCGCCATCAGGCGGTCGCGCTCGGCAGGGTCAACGCGGCCATAACGCGCGCGCCAATTCAGATCGTTCTTCCAGGCGTAGGGCGAGACCAGCGTAGTGCGCGGACCGTCGGCGCTCACAAGCAAACTCAGTGCAGAATTCACGATCGCGCGCTGCATGTCCGGACGATCCGGATGACCACAGGGATTGCCGAGCGGGAAGTCATTGAACAGAAATCGTGGCACACCACAATGCTCGACGATATCGCGCGCCGAACCGACAATCACAGTGGGCAGACCGTTAGCTTCGAGATGCCGTGCGACCAGACTCACGGTCTGGTGACACACGGGTCAAAGCGCGCTGATCAGCGCCGCATCGGCACCATCTTCGCGAAGCCGCGCCAGGATTTTCGGCGCATCCACCTCGAGCGTCTTGC
>JANORY010000597.1:0-10586 GCA_031415535.1 Burkholderiales bacterium
CAACTCCAGTTCATTATTGCGAACTTCTATCATCTCAGATCGGCCGGTTTTCGTCGCGCTCGATGGCGCGGCGCTGCGGTGCCAGGAGAATCCAGTCGGCAATTGGCCAGAGCAGACCGGACGTCAACGCGGGATAAAAGAACGACCAACCCGGCACCGGCGCACCTAAGGCCAGACGGACCAACAGAATGACCAGTCGTGACACCAGGAACAGCGGCAGCAGGTGAATCATCTGACCGCTCGCGCCAAAAAACGGTACTCGGCGATGCAGGCTGATCGCGCCATACGACACGATTGAGTAGGCCAATGCATGTTCGCCAAGCAGCGAGCCGTCATGGACATCCATCAGCAGCCCGAACAGAAAAGCGATGCCAATACCAACCTTGCGCGGTTGGTGAATATTCCAGAACACCAGCACCAGCCCGAGAAAATCCGGCACCCAGGTAATGCGCCCCCAGGGCAGCAAGTTCAACACGAACGCACTGAGCAAGGTGAAGGCAATAAAGGCCCGGTTTGCGGGTAACAGCAGGTATTCGGGGCGCATCTGCATACGGGGTAACCGGTTACTTGCGCTTGCGCGATTCGAGTGCTTGTTCGGGCGGCGGCGCGGCCGGCAAGGCGCTCTTGTCGATCATCAGCACCAGCAGTGCCTTGGTCTGATCCACGCCGGCGGTGGGCTCCACCATGACGCGTGAAAACCCCTGATCGCTGCCGCGCGTCATTGACTTGACCCTGCCGACCGGCAAGCCGGCCGGATAAACATTATCAAGCCCTGAGGTGACCAAAATATCATTCGGCTTGATTTCGGTGGTCGGTCCCAAATAGCGCAACTCCATCAGGCCCGGTCCGGCACCAAACGCCACCGAGCGCACACCATTACGTTGCACCTCAACCGGAATGGTCGCATTGCGATCGGTCACCAGTGTGACTTCCGAGGAAAACTCGAACGAACGGGTGACCTGACCGATTAGCCCTTTTGCGTCGATCACTGGTTGACCGGCCAGCACACCATTTTGCAGGCCTTTGTCGAGTACCAGTTTGCGCGTGAACGGATCTCGTGCGTCGTACAACACTTCAGCAATGACCGAACGTACGGCACTGCGTTCGCGAGCGCCCAGCAACTCGCGCAAGCGCGCGTTTTCGCTGGCCATTTGTTCGGCCTGCAACAAGGCCTTGGCGTTAGCGGCTTCAACGCGACGCAGGTCAGAGTTCTCAGTACGCAAACGATTAACCTCGCTCAGATACTCGCTGCCCAGGCTCAGACCGTCACGCGGCAGCAGCAAGGTTCGCTGCAGCGGGTACAGCGCGGTGCCCAGTCCCTGGCGCAGAGCGGCCAGCGAGGACAGGCGTGAATCGACGATCAGCAGGCCAATCGCCAGCAGCGAAAAAAAGATCAGTCGAGCGTGCGCAGACGGACCTTGATTGAAAAACGGTGGTGGGCTGCGATCCAAAACAACAGGTGTTTTCTAAAGGTGTGCCGGGGTCTACTCGCTGGTGAAAATGGTACCCAGCTTGTCCATGCGCTCAAGCGCCATGCCGCAGCCACGGACCACGCAGGTCAAGGGGTCATCTGCCACCAATACGGGTAAACCGGTTTCTTCCATCAGTAAACGATCGAGATCGCGCAGCAACGCACCGCCGCCGGTCAACATGATGCCGCGGGTCGTGATGTCGGCACCCAGTTCGGGCGGCGTCTGCTCCAGTGCAATCTTGACCGAGGAAACAATCTGATTCAAGGGATCGGTGAGCGCCTCCAGGATCTCGTTCGAGGACACAGTGAAGCTGCGCGGAATACCTTCCGACAGATTGCGGCCCTTGACTTCCATCTCTTTGACTTCGGAACCTGGGAATGCCGAGCCGATCGACTTCTTGATGTGCTCAGCGGTTTGCTCGCCGATCAACATACCGTAGTTGCGTCGAATGTAGTTGACGATGGCTTCGTCGAATTTGTCGCCGCCGACCCGCACCGAACCTTTGTAGACCATACCGCCCAGCGAGATGACGCCGACTTCGGTGGTGCCGCCACCGATATCAACCACCATTGAGCCGGACGGCTCGGACACCGGCAAGCCTGCACCAATGGCAGCCGCCATCGGCTCTTCGATCAGATAAACTTGCGAAGCACCGGCACCGAGCGCTGATTCGCGAATGGCACGTCGCTCAACCTGGGTGGAACCACAAGGCACACAAATGATGATGCGCGGACTCGGCGAAAACAGCCGCGACTCATGCACCATCCGGATGAATTGCTTGAGCATCTGCTCGGTGACGGTGAAGTCGGCGATGACGCCGTCTTTCATCGGGCGGATGGCCTCGATGTTACCGGGCACCTTGCCGAGCATTTGTTTGGCTTCAGTACCGACTGCAGCAATAGTCTTTTTGCCGTTGGGCCCGCCCTCCTGTCGGATGGCCACAACGGACGGTTGATCAAGGACAATGCCCTTGCCCCGCACATAAATGAGGGTGTTTGCGGTACCGAGATCAATCGCCAGATCGGTAGAAAAGTATTTTCGAAAAAAGGTCAGCATTTCCCCTGCCAGTCTCAAACAGGTCGTGGAACTTAAGAAGTCGAGCGAATCATACCGTATAATTCATTGGAATATCTAGGTTTTTTGGCTTTTCGCACGAGTCTTGCATGAGTTTGTCCGCCGCAGATGTACAACGTATTGCCAAACTGGCGCACCTGCAGTTGGATACTGACGAGGCACTCAGCACACTTCAGCAGTTGAATCAGGTGTTTGAGCTGATTGAGGCGCTCAAAGCGGTCGATACCGAAGGCGTTGTGCCGATGACACATGCGACTGATCTGGTGTTGCGCCTGCGAGACGATGTGGTGAGTGAACCGGATCGCCGCGAGGATTATCAGGCGATTGCCCCCCTGGTTGAACGTGGTCTTTACCTGGTGCCGAAGGTTATCGAATGAGTGCGGCCGGCTCAGACTTGGAGCCAGGCTCGGCTGCGGACGCTGCCTGGGATTTATTGAGCGTGAGCGAATTGTCGGCCGCGCTGGCGCGTCGCGAGGTCAGTGCGGTCGAGTTGGCAGAACACTTTCTGGCTCGAATCAGTAGCAGTCCGCTTAATGCGTTCATTGACGTGAACGCGCAGCTTACTGTGCACCAAGCCCGGGCAGCAGACGCGCGTTTGGCCAACGGTGAAGTCGCACCCTTACTGGGTATTCCAGTGGCGCATAAAGATATCTTTGTGACCCAGGGTTGGCGCTCGACGGCCGGCTCAAAGATGCTCGAGCACTATGTCAGTCCGTACGACGCCAGTGTTGTCGCAGGCTTGATGGCGGCGGGCGCGGTGAGCTTGGGTAAAACCAATTGTGATGAATTTGCGATGGGTTCGGCCAACGAGAACTCGTACTTCGGTGCAGTCAAGAATCCCTGGGATCTGCGGGCGGTGCCGGGCGGCTCGTCCGGCGGTTCGGCGGCGGCGGTGGCGGCCGGCCTGACTCCGATTGCCACCGGCACCGATACCGGTGGCTCAGTCCGGCAGCCGGCGGCGTTTTGCGGCATTACCGGCATCAAGCCGACGTATGGCCGGGTTTCGCGTTTTGGCATGATTGCCTTTGCATCCAGCCTCGATCAGGGCGGAGCCTTGGCGCGAAGCGCGGCCGATTGCGGTTTGTTATTGTCGGCGATGGCTAGCTTCGATGCGCGCGACTCGACCAGTCTGGCACCAGAAATCATTCCGGCGAGCGCGCGGCAATTTTGTAGCGGGCCGCTGGCACGTGAGGACTTCAATCGTGATTTGTCACGAACTCTGAAGGGTCTGCGCATTGGTATACCGCAGGAGTTTTTTGGCGAGGGCTTGTCCGGCGACGTGCAATCGGCGATTCAGGCGGCGTTAAAGGTCTTGGTCGAGCAGGGTGCGCTGCTGGTGGATATTTCGCTGCCGCGCACCCGCCTAGCGATTCCGGCGTACTACGTGATTGCCCCTGCCGAAGCCTCCAGTAATCTGTCCCGGTTTGATGGCGTACGTTATGGTTTCCGGGCTGAACACTATGGCGATCTGGCCGACATGTACCGCCAGACCCGCACCCAAGGATTTGGCAAGGAGGTCAAGCGTCGAATCCTGATCGGCGCGTATGTGCTGTCGCATGGTTATTACGACGCTTATTATCTGCAGGCGCAAAAACTGCGCCGCTTGATTGCCGACGATTTCCAGGCAGCGTTTGCTAAAGTGGATGTGATCGCAGGTCCGGTGTCACCGACGGTTGCCTGGAATCGGGGCGAGATCAGCGATGACCCGGTAAAGAATTATCTGGCCGACGTATACACCCTGCCGGCGTCGCTGGCCGGACTGCCGGGGCTGTCGATGCCGGTCGGGTTTGGTGCCCAACAGCGGCCGGTCGGATTGCAATTGATGGGAAATTATTTCGCCGAAGCGCGGCTGCTGAACGTCGCGCACCAGTATCAGCTCAACACGGACTGGCATTTGCGCCGGCCTGGCTGAATTTTTTCGAGGTCGCCCGTGAAAACATTTCGTCTTTGGGTTTTTTTGGTGATGTGTACCGCATTGGTGTCCTGCAGCGGCTTGCCTGGCGGCGCGCGCTCACCGCAGCCCGGTTCGAGCGTGCCGGCACCTTCAAGCGGCAAACCCGGTGACAAAAGTGCGCCGATACCGGATCGCGTAATTTCGCTGAATGGCCGTTGCACGCAGACCGAAGAAGATGGCTTTCGCGAGGATGCAACCCTGCTGGTCCGCAACAACGAGGTTCGAACCATCGCCTGGCAACTGTGGGTCGGCAAACGTGGCAGTTGTACGTTTAAGCAGGCCGAGTTCAAGCAAACGCAGGCGCGTCCGCATATCGAGCTGTCGGCCCTTGACGGCAGCGGCTGCAAGCTGATTGTCTGGCAGGACCCGCGGCGCGTGACCTTGGCACACAATGGTTGTCAGAAGCGCTGTAGCCCCGGAATCTACGAAGAAGCCTGGCCGGTCATGTTCGATCCGGCCAGCGGCTTTTGTGCCAAAACGGATTGATCGGTGAATCGACGCATGAATTGGGAAGTGGTCATCGGCCTGGAGACGCACACACAACTTTTGACTGCGTCGAAGATTTTTTCGGGTGCCTCGACCGCCTTCGGTGCCGAGCCGAATCGACAGGCGTCGCCGGTCGATCTGGCGCTGCCCGGCGTGTTGCCGGTCATGAATCGAGTGGCGGTGGATTGCGCCATCAAGTTGGGCCTGGCGGTCGGCGCCCGAATTGCGCCACGCTCGGTCTTTGCGCGCAAGAACTACTTTTATCCGGACCTGCCCAAGGGCTATCAGATCAGTCAGTACGAGACACCGGTGGTTTCAGGTGGCGGGCTCGACATCAGTTGGAAAGCCGATGACAAGCCCGCGACAGTGGTGCAGGAAAAGTATGTTCATCTGACCCGTGCGCACCTTGAGGAGGACGCCGGCAAGTCCTTGCATGAGGATTTTCGGGATGCCTCCGGCATCGATCTGAATCGGGCCGGCACACCCTTGCTCGAGATCGTCACCGAACCTGATATGCGTTCGGCGCGTGAGGCCGTCGCTTACGCGCGCACCTTGCACAGTCTGGTGATGTGGTTGGGCATCTGTGACGGCAATATGCAGGAAGGCTCGTTTCGCTGCGATGCCAATGTCTCGATACGGCCGTTCGGACAGAAAGAATACGGCACGCGTTGCGAAATCAAGAATCTGAATTCATTCCGGTTCCTGGAGCGCGCGATCGACTTCGAAGTGCGTCGCCAGATCGAACTGATCGAAGACGGCGGACGGGTGGTCCAGGAGACCCGGCTATACGATCCGGACAAGGACGAAACCCGCTCGATGCGCAGCAAGGAAGATGCGCATGACTACCGCTATTTTCCGGACCCGGATTTGCCGCCCTTGATCATCAGTGATGATTGGATTGCCGCTGTTCGCGCCACTTTGCCCGAGCTGCCGGTGAAGATGCGTGAACGGTGGGTCGCTGCCTTTGGCCTGTCGACCCAGGATGCCAACGCCCTGAGCACCAGCCACGAATTGGCAGGCTGGTTCGAACAACTGGTGGTGGCAATGGCAGCACCGGCCGGTCAGCATGAAGTGGCGGCCAAACTGGCTGCAAACTGGGTCATGGCCGATTTGAGTGCGGCACTGAACCGGGACGGCAAGACGGTAAAGGACAGTCCGGTGTCGCCGGGGCAATTGGCGCGACTGTTGTCGCGAATCACCGATGAAACCATCTCTGGAAAGATTGCCAAAGAGATTTTTTCAGAGATGTGGTCGCAGCGCGATGCCGATTTGGATCTGGCCGATCGGATTATTGATGCGAAGGGTTTGCGGCAGATCAGCGACCGTTCGGCGATTGAGCAAATCGTTGATGAGGTGCTCGCCGCTGCACCGAAATTGGTCGAAGAATTTCGTGCCGGCAAGGAGAAGGCGTTTAACGCATTGGTCGGACAAGTGATGAAGGCCAGCAAGGGCAAGGCCAATCCGCAACAGGCTAACGCCATCTTGCGCCAAAGGCTCAATTAGGGCGGCATTTCACGCTGCCGGCACCTTTGTGGTGCGAGCAAGTGGTTGCACCACAATAATGCAGCCGAGGCTGGGCCTGACAGAACGCACCAATTAGGTGCGCGACTGCGGGGTACTAACCCGGTTTGAAACGCTCCGACTCGGTGCGTAGCTGGTCAGCAACTGGCATGACCCTTGCTGAGTAAGGTTGTCCACGCAATGCTGCGTGACGAGAACTCAATCTAACTTAACAATTATCTAGAGGAACTACGATGAGTCGTCGTGAATTTATCAAGTCGGCGGCCGCAGGCGCCGCCATTTCAGCGGTAGGAGCACCCGCTGCATTTGCCCAGAGCAGCACTATCAAAGTGGGTATCTTGCATTCCCTGTCCGGCACCATGGCCATTTCCGAGACGGCGCTGAAAGACACAGCGCTGATGACGATCGCCGAGATTAATGCGGCTGGTGGTGTCATGGGCAAGAAACTTGAGCCGGTGGTGGTTGACCCGGCGTCAAACTGGCCGCTGTTTGCTGAGAAAGCCCGCCAACTGATCACCCAGGACAAGGTAGCGGCGGTATTCGGCTGCTGGACCTCAGTGTCGCGCAAGTCGGTTAATCCGGTATTCAAGGAACTCAATAGCCTGCTGTTTTACCCGGTTCAGTATGAAGGCGAAGAGCTCGAGAAGAACGTGTTTTACACCGGCGCTGCACCGAATCAGCAAGCGATTCCCGCCACCGAGTATCTGATGAGCAAGGAAGGCGGCGGTGCCAAGCGTTTTGTGCTGCTGGGTACCGACTATGTTTACCCGCGTACTACCAACAAGATTCTTCGCGCGTTCTTGAAGAGCAAGGGTGTGAAGGATTCAGACATTGACGAGAGCTACACGCCGTTTGGTCATTCGGACTACCAAACCATTGTCGGTAACGTCAAGAAATTCGCCGCCGGCGGCAAGACCTGTGTCATCTCCACCATCAACGGCGACTCGAACGTGCCGTTCTATAAAGAACTCGGCAACCAGGGCCTGAAAGCCAAGGACGTACCGGTAGTGGCATTTTCGGTCGGTGAAGAAGAGCTGCGCGGCGTTGACACCAAGCCGCTGGTGGGTCATCTGGCCGCCTGGAACTACTTCATGTCGGTCAAGAACCCGCAAAACGAAGCGTTCATCAAGAAGTATCGCGACTACGCCAAGGCGCAGAAGCTGCCGAACGCGGAAAAAGTCGTGACCAACGATCCGATGGAAGCTACCTACGTTGGCATGCACATGTGGAAACAAGCGGTTGAGAAGGCCAAGACCACTGAAGTCGACGCGGTCATCGCTGCATTGAGCGGTCAAACGTTCAAGGCGCCGTGTGGCTTTGATTTGACGATGGACAAAACCAATCATCACCTGCATAAGCCGGTCATGATCGGCGAAATCCGTGCTGACGGTCAGTTCAATGTGGTTTACAAAACCAAGGGTCCGGTTCGTGCCCAGCCATGGAGCCCGTTCCTCGCTGGCAACGAAGGCAAGCAAAAGATCTGATCGACTTCGATCGGCTCGCGCCCGGCGCACGCTCGAGTAGCTGTTGCGTCCGTGAGTAGTCGTTGTGCACTTGAGCAGTAGGTGCACTTGAAAAGTAGGTGCACCTGGCCGGATGATGGCCGGGTGCCGCCTTGTTTGTCGCGCACCCATTCTTATAACGTTAAATGAATAACAAAGTGCGCTTCGTCCTGTTAACCGCAGCCCTCTCGCTGCTGTGCTCGCTGGCGCAGGCACTGCCATCGGCGATGGTCGCACCGTTGGCGGCAGACGAGGCCGAAACACGTACCAAAGCGGTGTCGAACATTGCCGCCAGCGGCGACCCGCTAGCCATCAGGATCCTCGAAGCGCTGGCCGACGGCCGCTTGTTTATGGATCAGGATCAGGCGGTATTTTCAGAGGGTGACAAATTTTTCAAGGTCGAAGATGGCAGCGCGGCTTCAGCGTCGAAGCAGGAAGCCATCACCGCCAATAATTTGTTGCGTGCCGATGTCGATTCGGCTCTGGCATCGATTCGATTGACCGATGCCGACCCAAAGGTCAGAGCCAAGGCCGCCGAAGACCTCGCCGGTAACGCCGGAGCGGGTCAGCGAGTGGCCATCGCCAAGGCGCTGGCCGCGAAGGTCGATCCGGCGATTGAACCTTTGCTGCGGCTCGCGCTTGCCCGGATCGATTTGCAGGCCGACGATCCGGCCGAGCGTCGCAAGGCGGTGCAAACGCTGGCGTTGGCCAGTGATCCACAAATCAAGAGCCTGCTGGCCGAGCAACTAAGTAATGAACAGGATGCCGGTGTGCAGCAGGCCATCAAGACCGCACTGACTCAATTGGACGGTCGCTCGTCGCAATCCGAATATCTGGGACGGGTTCTAACCGGTGTGTCACTGGGTAGCGTGCTGCTGCTGGCGGCGCTCGGTTTGGCGATCACCTATGGAGTTATGGGCGTCATCAACATGGCGCACGGCGAGTTCCTGATGATTGGTGCCTATGCGACCTACATCATGCAAGGCTGGTTTCGCAGCTACCTGCCCGCCTGGCAAGATTGGTACGTGATTGCGGCCATCCCGTTTGCGTTCCTGGTGGCCGCAGCGGTCGGCGTCATCATCGAGCGACTGGTCATTCGACACCTGTACGGACGAGCACTTGAAACGCTGCTCGCAACCTTTGGCGTGTCACTGATTCTCGCCCAGGCGGCTCGCACCTTGTTCGGCGCACAAAATCTCGAACTCTCCAACCCTTCCTGGTTATCGGGTGGTTGGGCAATTTCGGCCAGTCTGGTCATGCCCTGGAACCGGATTGCCATCGTCGCGTTCTCGTTGCTGGTGTTGGCGCTGGTGGCCTTGTTACTGGTCAAGACTCGCTTAGGCTTATACATTCGAGCGGTCACGCAGAATCGGCGAATGGCCGCCTGCATGGGGGTGCCGACCGGCCTGACCGATGCATCGGCGTTCGCCCTCGGTGCCGGCATTGCAGGCTTGGGCGGAGTCGCGATTTCGCAGTTCGCCAACGTCGGGCCGGACATGGGCGGCGCCTACATTGTCGACAGCTTCATGGTGGTCGTATTGGGCGGCGTCGGCCAACTGATCGGCACCGTCTATGCCTCGTTCGGTCTGGGCATCATCAGCAAATTCCTGGAGGGCTGGCAGGGTGCCGTGATCGCCAAGATTGTCGTGCTGGTGTTCATCATCATCTTCATCCAGCGACGCCCGCAAGGCTTGTTTGCACTAAAGGGCCGGCAGGTGGATGCATGAGCGCGGCACTTGCACCGTGGGGTCGACCGGCCTTGTTGCGCGGCGAGTGGCTGGGCGCACTGAGCCTATTTGCGCTGATCGGCGTACTGGTACCGATACTGCATCAAGTATTGCCCGAATCGTCGGCGTTGCGCCCAAGCACCTTTTGGGTAACGCTGGTGGGCAAGATTCTGTGCTACGCCACCGTTGCAGTTGCGCTCGACCTGATCTGGGGCTTTGCCGGAGTATTGTCCCTGGGTCACGGTTTGTTCTTCGCGCTGGGCGGCTACATGTGGGGCATGTACCTGATGCGTCAGATCGGTCGCGAGGGCAGCTACAAATCCGACTTGCCGGACTTCATGGTATTTCTCGACTGGAAGGAGTTGCCGTGGTTCTGGCTGGGCAGCGATCAGTTCTGGTGGGCGATGATCATGGTCCTGTTGGTACCCGGTTTGCTCGCGCTGGTGTTTGGGTGGTTCGCGTTTCGATCGCGAATCAAGGGCGTTTATTTGTCGATCGTGACGCAGGCACTGACCTATGCCGCGATGTTGCTGTTCTTTCGCAACGAAACCGGCTTTGGCGGCAACAACGGCTTCACCGATTTCAAACGAATATTTGATGTGTCGGTGACTGCCCCGTCGACGCGCGCAGCGCTGCTGTCGGCATCGGCTTTGCTGCTGCTATTCGCCTTCGTGTTGTGCCGGGCCATTGTCCGAAGCAAGTTTGGCCGCATTCTGGAGGCAATTCGCGATGCTGAATCGCGGGTCATGTTTCTGGGCTATGACCCCTTGCCTTACAAGCTGCTGGCCTGGGTGATTTCGGCGCTGCTGTGTGCGGTTGCCGGTGCGCTCTATGTGCCGCAGGTTGGCAT
>JANORY010000598.1:0-1940 GCA_031415535.1 Burkholderiales bacterium
GACGCAAGCGTGGTAGCGGAACCGGTCAGATCAAACTGATGGGTGATCTTGTCGATCACGTACGCAAGACGTGGTTGCGCTTGCAGTGCTTCACGCCATTCGCCAGACCGGACTTTGCTTTCGATCAGCGCTGCTGCTTTGGCAGTTTGAACCACGAGTTGCTGGCCGACAAAAGTAAGCGGCACAGCGACCATCAGACCGATCATCAGTACACAGACGGCTGCGGCGAGTGATGGACGTTTTAACTTTTTTTCCAGCCAACGCTGCAACGGTGCAAATAAGATCGCTAGCGCCAATGCCCAAGTCAGCGCGGGCATAAATGGCGCAGCGAGCTGGTAGCACAAATAGATGCCGATCAGCGTCGCTGCAACCATGACCCACAACATAATCTGGCTGCGGTTCAACCAGTGACGAGATGACTTTGACGTGTCCAACGCGTCAGAGTAGACCGGGTTTACTTCTTCTTGGCGCTCGGCTTTTCAACCCAAACACCCAGGACCTCGTCGAACTCGTGAGTCTTCACAAATTGCGCGGTCTCCATGCGTACCTGCTGGCGTGACAATGTTGACATGTCGCGGGGAGCGGTCTTCAACGGCACCCAACTGGTAGTGACGTTGTCCCAACGGTTCTTGCTCAGGAACATGTCGCGCTCGGCTTTGACTGCATCGCGTGACTTGACACCGGTCGGTGGCTCCATGCCCGCTTTCAAAACCCAGATTCCTTTTTCATTTTCCCAGCGATGAGTTCTCAAAAACTCGTCGCGCTCCATCTTGACTTGGGCACGTGAGGCCGGTGCTGCGTCCTTGGTAGCGCCAGATGGTGTGCCGGTTGGTGTGGCGGTGGTTTGGGCGTTAACCAGCCCGAATGACGAAGCCAAAGCGAGCGCCAATAATGACGGTAAGGCGTATGTTCGAACCATATGAGGTCTCCAATCCTGATTGATACTAACGGTGTTCATCACTATCGGTGCTTCGTTAGGTAACACCGACCAAACATTAATGTAGGGAATTCGTATTGCCGCCAAAGTCAGAGAAACTCACTACCGGACGTAGGAGAGCGCCGCTTCCGGTCAATTCTCGAGGTGACTGGTTGGGGTTGTGAATTCGTCGACGTGGGCGAGTTGCCAGCCAGGAGGTTCACCGCGAGTTTAACTACTACGGCTCTAACACCCGCGACCCGCAGCACCGCTCGTTCCGCCTTGATTATGTCGGTCATGCTTTTGACATTACCGGTCAGGGTGACAATTCCGTCCTGGATCTCAACACCGATCAGTGCCGAGCTGATGGACACATCCATCACCAGCTCCGTGAGCACATTGTGCTGGAGATTTGATTGACTGTTCATGTGCATGCTCCCGAGGGTTGGCAGACCTTCATTGTTGCCGTTAACAGTGCTGCCGTCTGTGCGCCAGACCACATAGGCGATACAAACTCTCCCACTCCTCGGCGATCAGCCTGCTCGTGCGATGGCCTGTTGTCTGACGTGGCTAGTCAAGGCTGCCATCTAAGATGGTGAAATGGGTTGTAAATGCAGACTATTTGAATTCCCATTAAACCTTGAAAGGTTGAACATGAAACAAACTGCCTACTATTGCAAAGCACTGCTGAGTGCTCTGGTCCTCGCGCCACTGCTTGCTGCCTGCGGCAATGGCAACAACGACGACTTCGACGATCGGGTCGGTGTTGCTGCGCCGCGGGTGCGTTTTGTGCATGTCGCTACGGGCGGACCCGCCGTTACACTACACCGCAATGAAAACAGGGAAAAAGATGCGACCAACATCGAATATAAATTCGCTACCCAATACTACGATGTAGGCACTGGATTCAACGCATTCTCGTTGCGAACGGCTTCGAACGATACTGAAATATCCAAGGCAAGTTTGAACGCCAGCCGCGGCCACAAATACACGGTGCTTGCTCTGCTCAGCTCCTCGCTGCTGG
>JANORY010000599.1:0-12887 GCA_031415535.1 Burkholderiales bacterium
GCGCGACTCACCGGCCTTGGGAATTCGCGCCAGGCAGTATGGCGCTACTTTGCCGCCGATCAATAAAATGCGCTTGTCGCCATCTTTGATTTCGGGCAGATAGCGTTGCGCCATCACACTTTGCGCGCCGTCCCGGTTCATCGTTTCGATGATGACCGAAAGGTTCGAGTCTCCTTGGTTAGCCCGAAAAATCGAAGTGCCGCCCATACCATCGAGCAGCTTGAAGATTGCTTGGCCGTGTTCGGCAACAAACGCCCGCAGATCGGTGGCGCTGCGTGTGACCAGGGTCGGCGCGGTGAACTGCGAGAACTCGGTGATCGCGAGCTTCTCGTTGTGATCGCGAATCGCACGCGGATGATTGAACACCCGAGCGCCATGGGCCGCCGCGCGCTCAAGCAGGTAGGTCGAGTAGACATACTCCATATCGAACGGCGGATCTTTGCGCATCAGCACGGCATCAAATTCGGATAAGGCTACGACCGCGTCTGCATCAAGCCGATACCAGTCCTTGGCATCAGAGCTCAACTGCAATCGCCGAATCGACGCTTGTGTGTTGCCATTACGTAGCACCAACTCATGTTGCTCGCAGACAAATATTTCATGGCCGCGCCGGATCGACTCGACCATCATTGCGTAGGTCGAATCCTTGTAGGTTTTGATACTGGCCAGTGGGTCCAGAACAATCGCAATGCGCATAAGTTTCAGCCGTAACGGGAAGGGTCGGGGTCGGTACGTTCGAGTTCGAGTGAAGCGGCCAGCAATGCCAACCGTGCCACTACGCCATAGGTGTAAAAACGATTCGGCCCGGCGCTCGCCGGTGCGCTCACATCCGGCAAATTGCAACTGGACGGAAACGGCAACGGCACAAATTGCGCACCCGGCGAGTTCAAATTCTCGTCGCGTCCGCGCGCTTTGTTGACCCGGTAAAAGCCGCCTACGACATACTTGTCAATCAGGTAGACCACCGGCTCGGCGGTGCCACCGGCGGTGGTTTCGACGGTCGGGACACCCTCTTGAAGCATGACTTCCGCCACCGCCAGACCATCCTTTAATTCGGACATCATGCGCTGCTGAATCTGCGTCAGATTGGCAACGGCGGCCGAGTCCTTGACGGTCATAATGCCCATGCCATAGGTACCGGCATTGGCTTTGACCACCACGAACGGTGTTTCGGTAATACCGTACTCTTTGTATTTCGAGCGAATCTGCTTGAGCAGCACTTCGACCTTCGAGGTCAGGCATTGCTCACCGGTGCGCTGGTAGAAATCAACCTCCTTGCAATGTCCGAAATACGGGTTCAACAACCACGGGTCGATATCAATCAACTTGGCGAATTTTTTCACCACGTCGTTATAGGCGCTGAAATGCTGCGTCTTGCGCCGCACCGTCCAACCGGCATGCAAGGGCGGCAATAACACCTGCTCCTGAAGGTTGGTCAGCACCGCCGGCAATCCAGCGCTGAGGTCATTGTTCAGCAGGATTGCACAGGGATCGAAGTCAGCCAGTCCCAAGCGCCGGCCGTGACGAACCAAAGGCTCGAGCAACAAATTTTTACCGTCGGGTAACTCGATTCGGCTGGGGCCGTTAAGGTGTGGACTCAGGCTGCCGATTCGTACGGTCAGTCCGGTTTGCCGCAACACCAAAGCGAGCCGCGCCAGGTTCTGCAGATAACTGGCGTTCTCCGTTTGGTTCTCCGGGATCAGCAATAAGCCCTTGGCATCCGGGCAGTACTTCTCGATACCGACCATGGCCGCCTGCACTGCCAGCGGCAGCACT
The DNA here is from genome assembly GCA_031415535.1 of Burkholderiales bacterium. Lineage (GTDB taxonomy): Bacteria > Pseudomonadota > Gammaproteobacteria > Burkholderiales > Burkholderiaceae_E > JANLTP01. The sequence continues at coordinate 1,777 of JANORY010000599.1, forward strand.
TCAGCCGACAGGTTGTTGAATCCGCCGGGATACAGGTTGGTGTCGACCGGCGCAATTTTGAATCCGGCGTTGCGCAGATCCACTGAACAATAGAACGGTGGTGAGCGTTCCTGCCATTCGAGCCGGAACCAGCGCTCGATCCGCGGCTGCGCATCGAGAATGCTGCGCTCCAGATGAAGCAACGGCCCCTGAAGGGCAGTAACGAAATGCGGGACCATTGGTCAGCCAGCCTATCGGGTGGAAGACCGCTGATTCTACCGTGCAGCGTGCGGGAGTACCCGACACGCTGCACTGGGAGCCTGTCGGGGTTCCCAGCCCATCAATGGTGGTAGGCCACCTCACCATGCGAAGCGATATCCAGACCCTCGCGCTCCTCGTCTTCGGCAACCCGCAGACCGACAATCATGTCAACCAACTTGTAGGCGACAAACGACACCACGCCCGACCAGACAATGGTCAGCACAACCGCTTTTAACTGCACCCAGACCTGGGCCGCGATCGAATACTCCTCGGCGGTAATCATCTTCATGGTGACCCAATCGGCGACAAAGCCAGGGCCACCCAGCGCTGGCGAGTTGAATACGCCAGTCAGCAAAGCGCCGACAATTCCGCCAATGCCGTGAACACCGAAGACATCCAGTGCGTCGTCGGCACCCATCATGCGCTTCAGGCCGTTGACACCCCACAAACACGCCAATCCGGCGATTACACCAATGATAAGACCTCCGCCGATACCGACATTACCGGCAGCCGGCGTTATAGCGACCAGACCGGCGACCGCACCCGAGGCGGCACCCAGCATCGACGGCTTGCCCTTGGTCATCCACTCCCCAAAGGACCAGGACAGGGTGGCGGCAGCGGCGGCAAACAAGGTGTTGGCAAAGGCCAATCCTGCTGTACCGTTCGCTTCCAACGCTGAGCCGGCGTTAAAGCCGAACCAACCGACCCACAACAAGGCTGCACCGACCATGGTCAAGGTCAGCGAATGAGGTGCCATGGCCTCACGGCCAAAGCCCACTCGCCGTCCGACTACATAGGCACCGACTAATCCGGCGATACCCGCGTTGATGTGTACCACCGTGCCGCCGGCGAAGTCGAGCGCGCCCCAGCCCCAGATCAGACCGGCGTTAGCACCGGCAGCCGTTGCCGCTTCGGCCGTCTTGTAGGCATCCGGGCCATCCCAGTACCAGACCATGTGCGCGATCGGCAGGTAACTGAAGGTGAACCAGAGCATCGTGAACAACAGCACGGCCGAAAACTTGACGCGCTCGGCAAACGCGCCGACGATCAGGCAACAGGTAATGGCCGCAAAGGTTGCCTGGAACACGACAAAAATCAGCTCCGGGATGTATACGCCTTTGCTAAACGTTGCGGCAACCGACTCCGGTGTCACGCCTCGAAGGAACAACTTGTCGAGACTGCCAAAGAACGTACCTCCGCCGCCGAATGAGAGGGTGTAACCATAAATGACCCACAGCACCAGGACCATGGCGAACACCACCATGACCTGCATCAGTACCGACAACATATTCTTGCTGCGCACCAGACCGCCATAAAACAGCGCGAGTCCAGGAATGGTCATCAGGATGACCAGCGCCGTCGAAATCATCATCCAGGCGGTATCGCCTTTGTTGGGCACCGGCGCGGCTGCTGCTGGCTCAGCCTTCGCCTCCTCAGGTTTGGCTGCAGCGGCTGTGGCAGCGACCGCAGTCGACGCGGCGGGCACTGCTGCTGCAGCGCCACCCGCAGGCGCGTCGGCGGCGGCTAAGGTCAACTCGACCCGCCGAGCTTCATCCGGGCTGCCCACGGTGATGACCAGATCTGGTCGAACCAGCACGATCTGCGCCTCGCCAGCGCCGGCTGCCTTCAAGGCATCGCGGACCGCGAACGCGCGAACTTTGGAAAGCTCCTTGTTCTTGTCCGGATCGCCGGATTTGTCGGTAAAGCCGGAGACTTGAACTTTCGCGTTCGGATTGGCCTTCAGAAAATCGGCGACTGCCTTGAGCGCAGCGCTTGAACCCGATGCGGGCTCTGCTTTGCCAATGTCGAAATTTACCGTCGCGGGCAACGCATCCTTAGCGAGGCCCGCAACCGGATAAAACAAGCTCAGCGCTAGCGCTGAGCACATCACAAATAAGGCCCAAAAGCGTTTCATCACAATGATCTCAATGGAAGTGTGGGGTTGGCGGTTACTTAGATCGCTTCGTTACCGGTTTCACCGGTGCGGATTCGAACCACCTGATCCAGGTCATAGACAAAAATCTTGCCGTCACCAATCTTGCCGGTACGCGCAGCGTTTTCAATCGCCTCGATGGCCCGTTCGACCAACTCGTCGGCCACCGCGACCTCAAGTTTTACCTTCGGCAAAAAGTCGACAACATATTCAGCGCCGCGATAAAGTTCGGTATGTCCTTTCTGCCGACCGAAGCCTTTGACTTCGGTAACGGTGATGCCAGCAACCCCAATGCCAGAAAGTGCCTCTCGTACTTCATCGAGCTTGAAGGGCTTGATGATCGCGGTGATTAATTTCATGTCCAATCTCCTGTGCAGCGAAGCACTTTGCCCCGCCGCTTTGTTCAAATAGTTGGTTCAATAGTGGATTAAAAGTTCTTGGTCGCCGATAACACCAGCGTGCTCTTTCCCAGATTTTTGTTAAGCGCGTTGCCGTAACACTGACCGACGTTGCCCTTGGCATTGGTATCGACATAAGCCGCACCGAAGGTGAAACCAACCAGATCCTTGGTGACCCCGAGCTTCCAGTCCGCATAAGTACAGTCGCTGCTGGCGCGTGAATTGCCCGACGAGCTGGGAATGACCTGGCGACCCAGATGGGCGACCAGATTGAACCCGCCACCCATCTCGAAATTGCCAGTTACATCCAGGTAGCCAGCGCTTTTGCTGTCCGCATAACCGAAGGTATTGGTCAACGAGTGCGAGTACTTGAAGGTGTACTGTGTCCAGGTCAGCGCGCCATAGACTTCCAGCGTGCTCGGATTGGTCTGGGCGGCCGTGTAAGTGCCCGGATACCAGTAGTACAGCGCACCGACGTCGTAGTTCAGGCCGGCAACTGTACCTTTGTAACCACCGTAAAAATCCCATTCCAAGCTGTTGCTCTGGCCAGCATCTGAGAGCCAACTGACGTTGGACGCCCAGGTTCCAAAGTAGTAGCCCTGGTCATGCGCCCAATCAAAACCACCCTGTATCGCCGGCTTGCTATTGGTTTGGCTGATGCCGCGATAGCGGTACTCGCTGACGAAATTCAAGTTACCGGTCATCGTCCAGGGCGATTTGGCCTCTTCTTTCTTGGCCTGGGCAGTCGCCAGCGTCGGCGTCAGTGCCAAGACAGCAGCGCTCAGCGCTGCGCTTGCAAACAGTTTCTTCATCTTCTTTTTCCTCAAAATGCTGGGTTCTTAATTGTTTGGGTATTGCCGAATCTCTAATGCATTTCCTATGCCACAGGCAATTGAGTACTAATTTGGTGCGCACCGAATGATAAATGCATCATAAAGAGTATTAAGAAGCACTGATAGAGGGCTAATTCAACTATGCACAATTATTGTGCGTAGTTGAATTCGATTTTCGCGCCGGGACTACCTCTCAGTTCGACGGCACCAGCGAGTCAGGATTAGCCCATTCGGCTCGGCCAACGAGCGGTGGGTCAGGCCCGATTTCATCGAAAACTGCGTGCTAGACTCGTTTTCAATCTTTCACGCCTTTAACGCTTTCTACGCTTCTCACGCCCACGAGGACCCTATGTCCAGCGAACGTCAATCCTTGCTGAACGAAATGCAAACCCGCCTTGGCGAGCTTTTTCGGGCCAGTCCGGCGGCCGATCTTGAGCGAAACATGAAGGCGCTGTTGGCACAGACTTTTCAGCGTCTCGATCTTGTCACGCGCGAAGAGTTCGAAATTCAACAAGAACTGCTCGCCAAACTGCGCGGCCGGGTGCTTGAGTTGGAACGTCGCCTCGACGAGCGCAAAACAAGCAGCACCGGTTAGTGAAAACCAGTACCGCTTTGGAAGTAAGCTAAAGCCGTCGAGATTGAACCGTGTCGTTGGCCCTGGTTCGAAGTCGTGCACTGGTCGGCATGTCGGCACCCGAAGTCATGGTCGAAGTGCATCTGGCCAACGGTCTACCGGCCTTCAACATTGTCGGCTTGCCACAAGCTGAAGTCCGTGAAAGTCGCGACCGGGTGCGGGCCGCTATCTCACACCTGGGGTTCGATTTTCCGAATCGCCGCATCACGGTCAATCTGGCCCCGGCCGATCTTCCAAAGGCCTCCGGACGATTTGATCTACCGATCGCACTCGGCGTGCTCGGTGCCAGCGGCCAGATCGCAGCCAGCGCTCTGGCACAAATCGAAGCCGTGGGTGAGTTATCACTTACAGGCGAACTAAAGCCGATCGCCGGCGTCTTGGCGATGGCGCTTCATATCAAATTGGCCGGTCAGAACCGAATTCTGCTGGTGCCCAGCGCTAACCTGGTCGAAGTGGATTTCATCCGAGGCATACGTCGCTTTGGCGCAGATTCTTTGTCGCATGCAAAGCAAGCGCTAACAGACTTGTCGGACCAAGACTTAGTTGGCACTAACTTCAGGGTCTCCCCGCTTAGTGCTCAAGCCGACCGCGGTTATTTGGACCTTGCGGAGGTCCACGGGCAACAACAAGCCAAACGGGCGCTGGAAGTGTCGGCCGCCGGGGCACACAGCCTGTTGATGATCGGCCCGCCGGGTGCCGGCAAATCAATGTTGGCCTGCCGACTGCCCGGCATTTTGCCGGAACTCACCGAACCCCAGGCGCTGGAAGCGGCGGCCTTGTTCAGTATTGCCAAACGGTTCAAACCCGAGCAATTCGGCATCCGCGCTTTTCGCAGTCCGCACCACACCGCCAGCGGAATTGCGCTGGTCGGCGGCGGTGCACCGGTGAAACCCGGCGAAATTTCGCTGGCCCACCATGGCGTGCTGTTTCTCGACGAACTGCCAGAGTTCGGTCGCCAGGTTCTTGAGGTGTTACGCGAACCGATCGAATCCGGCCACATCTCGATCTCGCGCGCCGCCCACCAGGTGGAGTTCCCGGCCCGCTTTCAACTGGTCGCGGCCATGAACCCCTGCCCCTGCGGCTATTTCGGCCACCCGCGCCGAACCTGTGTTTGTACCCCTGACCAGGTGATCCGCTACCGAAATCGGATTTCAGGTCCACTGCTTGACCGAATTGACTTGCAGGTGCCGGTACCGCCGGTTGACGAGCACGAAATGAGCGCCAGCTTGGCGCGCGGCGCGAGTGGCCAAGCGGGTGCACCGTGCAGCGCCGACATTCGAGAACGAGTCATCAAGGCGGCCGCTATTCAGGAGCACCGCCAAGGTAAACCCAATTCGGCGCTCGGGTCAGCCGAAATTGAACGCTACTGCAAAACCGACGCGGCCGGTCTGTCCTTGCTGCGCTCGGCAATGACTCGCATGGCAATGTCCGCCCGCGCCTTTCACCGGATTTTGAAAGTCGCCCGAACCATTGCCGATCTGGCCGGCGATAGTGCCTTGGGAATGACCCACATCGCCGAAGCCGTTGAGTATCGACGTGGGCTCGATTCGGTCGGCCAGACACTTACCGGGCAGTACCCTTGCTAACCAAGAACCGTTAGCCGCTGGCGATTGACCTAGCATGAGTTACGATTAACCATGAGCGCAGTCAGAATTGAAGTCGATTCATTCGGAAGTATTGAAGTGCCCAAGCAGCGGCTGTGGGGTGCTCAGACCCAGCGCAGCCTGCGCTATTTCAATATTTCCACCGAGCGTATGCCACCGGAGTTGTTGCACGCACTGGTGCAGCTCAAACGCTCTGCGGCGCGCGTGAACGGCGCGCTGCACGGCCTTTCAGCGCTGACCACCGGAGCGATCGTGGCAGCCGCGGAGGAGGTATTGTCAGGGCTTCATGCCGATGAGTTTCCCCTGATGGTCTGGCAAACGGGATCGGGTACTCAAACCAACATGAACGTCAATGAAGTCCTCGCCAATCGCGCCTCAGAACTGCTCGGCGGCGCGCGCGGGCAAACGCGCCTGGTCCACCCGAACGATGACGTTAATCGCGGACAATCTTCGAACGATGTTTTTCCAAGCGCCATGCATATCGCGTGTGTCCAGGCGATTCAAACCAGACTCTTGCCGGCTAGCGCAAAATTGGCGCACACATTGGCTGAAAAATCATCTGAGTTCGCCGCCATCGTCAAGGTTGGCCGCACGCATTTGCAAGACGCAACGCCGCTCACTTTAGGACAGGAGTTCTCTGGTTATGTAGCGCAGTTAAATTTCGCGAATCGCGCAATAGAGCTGACATTGCCTGGCCTTTATTCCCTTGCGATTGGCGCAACCGCAGTGGGCACCGGATTAAATACGCCGGCTGAATTTGGTCCCATGGTGGCGCGGGACCTGGCCGACAGCACCGGCTTCCCGTTCGTATGTGCCACCAACAAGTTCGCCGCACTGGCCGGACATGAACCACTGGTGTTTGCCCACGGTGCATTGAAAACGCTCGCCAGCGCGTTGAACAAGATTGCCAACGATGTTCGCTGGCTGGCCTCTGGCCCGCGCTCGGGTCTGGGCGAACTTTACATTCCGGAAAACGAACCCGGCAGCTCGATCATGCCAGGCAAGGTGAATCCCACTCAAGCAGAAGCGCTGACCATGATCTGCGCGCAGGTCATGGGTAACGACGTCGCCATCGGCACCGGGGCGGCGGCGGGCAACTTCGAACTGAACGTCTTCAAACCCATGCTGATCCACAATTTCCTGCAGAGTACACGGCTGTTGGCCGACGGTTGCGCCAGCTTCGAGGAACATTGTGCGCGCGGTATTCAAGCGAATCATCAGCGAATCGCTGAACTGATGGAGCGATCGCTGATGCTGGTGACCGCGCTGACGCCGCATATCGGCTACGACCGCGCCGGGCAGATTGCCAAGAAGGCGCATCTCGAGAACTCAAGCCTGCGCGAAGCGGCGCTGGCGCTCGGCTTCGTCAGCGCCGAACAATTCGATCAATGGGTCATACCAGCACAAATGATCGGCCCCCAGTAGCGCCGCTGCAACCGGGTTACTGCTGAAATCGGCGCGCCGGGTCGGTCAACGTCAGCAAAATGTCAGCATACCAGGCGAGGTTCAGGCCCAGCGATTCATCATGCTCCGGTTCGCGCGTATCCATGTCGAGCCGTGCGGAATGAACGCCTAACAACTTCCAGGGTAAATCACTGCCGCCAACTGCCGAGGCCGATGCGCGCATCACCACCGGCGCGCCACTGGTGCCGCGATGGGTACGTGCATCGGTCAGGAAATAGCCCTGGCCCTGAAATCGCAAGCCGAACGATGATGAAATGATTGCCTGCCGCACCACCGGCAGATGATGCAGGGTGTCGTGAAAACTCAGCGGAAAACCCAAGATCAACAGTGCCGAGCCGACCTCGATATCTTGCAGGCTGTTCTGCAAATGCTGCGGCGTAAAGGCGCGCATGACCAAAGATTTCGGCAACGCTTGCCGATTGAGCTCCAGCACCGCCACGTCAATCTCGCCGGCCGGGTCAGAGCCTTGCAACCAGACGCTCTTGCCGTCGTGATACAACAAAATCGAGTACTGCACTGATTGCGTCAGATTAAGTTCGTCGGTGTGCAATTCAATCTCGATGCGGCTCGGAAAATGTTTGCTCGGTTCGTCAATAACGACGTGACGACTGGTCACCAGAAACAGGCGCTCGTCTCGCAAAAAGAAAAATGCGCTGGCCTTGGTCAGCAATCGCTGATCGTCAAAGGTACTGATTTGGGTTGCGGTCAGCAACAGGGATTCGGTCATGGCGTTGGAATCAGAAAACAACTCTCGGAGGGCAATTCAGACCAATCAAGGGACTGGCCGGGTGCCAGCATCTGTGCACCGGACTTCAGAAACACGGCACGCGCGTTCAGTGCCGTTTCAGGCGGAGTCTGCTCGTGCAAGGTTTGATCGTTCTGCGTCTGCTGCTTCTGTGTCTGCTGGTTCGGAGAACGGGCGACTCGATAGATTATAAAGCGCATCACGCGGCCATTGCGGCGCAGCGTCAATTCTGCCTCTGCCCAGTGTGACGGCAGACAGGGTTTAAAGTGCAAATGACGTGCGCTCAGTTGTAATCCGAACATCGATTCAACCGCAGCCCGATGTAACCAGGCGGCAGCGCCGGTGTACCAACTCCAGCCACCGCGACCGACATAGGGCGGTGCCGAATACACATCACCAGCGATGACGTACGGCTCAATGCCATACACAGCACCGCGCGTCGAATGTGCCGCGCGATGGGCCGGACTCAGGTAGGTAAAGTAGCGGTAGACAAGATCGCCGGCATCGGCAGAAGATGAGGTAGCAGTGCCAATCTCGGCCTGCGCCATCAGGGCCCAGACACCGGCATGCGAGTACTGGCCACCGTTCTCGCGTACTCCGGGCGGATAGGCCTGAATATAGCCGGCTTCGGGGCTTGTGTTGACCAAGGGCGGATCCAATAGTCGAATCAGACCCGCCTCCGGGTCGACTAGAAACTGCTCGGCGGCGGCGAGCGCCTTTTTCTGCTGCGCTTGCGGTGCTACTCCAGAGAGCACTGCCCAAGCCTGTGCAATCAGATCGATGCGGCCTTCCGAATTCGCCTGCGAACCCAGCGGTTGGCCATCATCGAAGAACGCGCGCTTGTACCATTGCCCATCCCAAGCCGGGCCCTGCAAGGCCTCGGTCCAACCCTGAACCGCCTGCTGCCATCGAAGGCTACGCGTCTCGTCGCCACGCGCCCTGGCCAGCGGCGAAAAATCAGCCACCACCTTGCACAGGAACCAAGCCAACCAGACCGATTCACCGCGCCCCTGATGACCGACGCGGTTCATCCCGTCATTCCAGTCACCGCTGCCCATCAAAGGCAGCCCGTGGACCCCCACGGCAAGGCTGCGGTCGATAGTGACGGCGGCATGCTCGTAAACAGTCGCGAAGCGGCTCGAGATGGCCGGCGAAAAGTAAACGTCTTCGGCACCCTCCGGTATCGGCACACCCTCGAGGTAAGGAATCGATTCGTCGAGCAAGGCCAAGTCTGCCGTGGCGCGTACATAGTGCGCACAGGCGAACGGCAGCCACAACAGATCGTCAGAAAAATGGGTGCGGACACCGGCGCCGGCCGGCATATGCCACCAGTGCTGAACATCGCCCTCCGCGAACTGACGAGACGCGCACACCTTGATTTGTTGTCGCAAGAATTCCGGTGCTGTCCAACTCAGGGCCATCGTGTCTTGCAATTGATCCCGAAAACCGGTGGCGCCGCCGGCCTGATAAAAACCGGCCTTTGACCATAACCGGCACGACACAGTCTGGTAGAGCAACCACCGATTCACCAGCACATCGAACAAGGGGTCGGGCGTACGCACATCGACCGCGCCGAGCAACTGATGCCAGCGAAGTTGCACCTGCTCCTGGCGCTTGGCCGCCACCGTCATCGCCGATTGTGTCGCCAATTGCCGAGCCGCATCCGGGTTGTCGGCAAACCCAAGCAAGAATACCCGCTCGAGCGTAGCCCCAACTGCTATTTTCAGATTGCACGACAGCGCGGCACAGGGGTCGAGGCCGTAACCGGCGCGTTCACCAAAATGATCCGGCAAGACCGGGCGGCCACGGGCATCAAAACATTCACGCCGATCGCAGCTCCAGTCTTCAAGCTCATCAGTGCCGGCTGCCAGGGCCAGGAAGGCGGTGCCGCCACCAAAGCCGCCCGATCGATCCAGTTGGGTACACAACAACGCGGTCAATTTGCGGGCGCGCTCCGACGCGCCACTTTGTGACGGTATGCCGATGGCGGGCAAGCGTTGATTATGCAAACTGGTGTGTACCGTAGCGCGATCGCGGCGACTGGCACCCATGATCCACTCGGCGATTCCGACCAGTCGCAATTCGAGTGCCTGAGACCCACGATTGATCAATTGCACCCGGATCTGCTTGACTGAAGTTGTGCTGTCTACGCACCATTGAGTAATCACTTCCAGAGAACCTCGACGGTGGCTGATACGGCTATAGCCTTGACCATGCGAGACCTGATAGCGCAGATCGTCCTCACCCCAGGCACCTGGGGCCAGACTCCAGACCTTCATACTGTTTCGGTCCTGCAGCAGGAACCACTCAGACGGTGTATCGCTGACCGGGTCGTTCGACCAGGCGGTGAGCTGATTCATTCGACTGTTGATCGCCCACGAGTAACCGCCACCAGACTCCGAGATCTGAGCACCAAAATTCGGATTGGCGAGAACATTAATCCACGGCCGCAGCGGCCGAACGTCGCCATCAACCCGAAAGCCGAACTCACCGCTATCGGGCGAGAACTCGCCGGCCGATACCTGCGAAGGTGGTGTGTTCCGTTGGGTCAGAGCCAACGCAGTACTGGATGCATTCTGGCGCCGCTCAAGCGCATTTTCATGACGTTTTCGCCATTCCTGAACATGCTGAATCAGCGGTCGCCCATCGGCATACAAGCGCACCCGCGCCAGGCTCTTCAGCGTACTGAGTTCGTCGGCGGAAACCTCATCGCCGCGCAGCAGATGAAATCCGGCCAGAGCGACGCCGCCAGCGCTTGATTCAACTGTGCTGTCTGCAAAATAGCGTTCCCGCATGTTTGTGATCTCGCGATGCAAGGTCATCAAATAGGAGGCCGGCTCGGCATTGACAACGACCAGGTCACACGCGACGCCGGCCCGAGACCAAAGGTGCAAGGCCTGGACCAGTGAGCGCAACAAACCCATGCCATGGGCGACGCTGACCGACACCAGAATGATCGGCCGCTCGCCGGAGATACTGAATCGCCACAGCAGTCGCCGGTCGCAGACATTCAGATTCGGGGTACCGCCCGCAGCAGAAGCTGATTGTTCGCGGGTCAGACTCAACAACAGCGCCGTCGTCAGCGTCTGAATGGCGACAAAATTCTCGGTACTGATCCGAAGCGCCCGTAACCGAATGCCCGCCAGCGTTGCCGACATCATCGAGGCGCGCTGTACATGGTTACGCTGCTGGGAGTATTTGTCGATCACCGCTTGCAGGCTGCCGCTGTTCGCACTGGCTGCGGTCGCGAAGGTCAATTG
>JANORY010000600.1:0-1990 GCA_031415535.1 Burkholderiales bacterium
GACTTCGCGACAGGACAACTCGCGAAGTCATGCGCTGCTACCTTGATCGCATTGACGAGGTCAATCCAATCTATAACGCGATCGTCGCCCTGCAGCCGCACGATCTACTGATGGAACAGGCCGAACAGTGTGATCTGCAACTGGCGCGTGGTGAGTATCGTGGCTGGATGCACGGCATGCCGCAAGCCATCAAGGATTTGTCGCCCACCAAGGGGATTGTTACGAGCTTGGGTTCACGGAATCTGGCACACGATGTACCGCGTATCGATGGCTTGATTGTCGAGCGAATCAAGCGCGCCGGTGCGATCATTATCGGTAAGACCAACACGCCGGAGTTTGGTCTTGGTTCGCAGACTTATAACGCGGTGTACGGTGTCACCCGCAATGCCTTTGATCCCTCCAAATGTGCGGGCGGCTCCAGTGGCGGTGCGGCGGTCGCGCTGGCGACGTACATGTTGCCGGTCGCCGATGGCAGTGACATGGGCGGCTCCTTGCGCAATCCGGCGGCCTTTAACAATGTCTACGGTTTTCGTCCGTCGCGCGGCCTGGTGCCGCAGTGGCCCAGTCAGGATCAGTTCTATCAGCAACTCGGTATTGAAGGGCCGATGGCACGCGATGTGCGCGACCTGACTCGTTTGTTGGCGACGCTGGCGGGCTACGACCAGCGCGTACCCTTATCGCTGCCGGGTAATGGCAAGGCGTTCGAAACACTGGCACGGCGCGATCACTGGCGTGGCAAGAAAATTGGCTGGCTTGCCGATTGGGATCGCTACTTGCCAGTTGAACCCGGCATACTGGAGTTGTGTGAGCAAGGTCTGGCGCGTCTCGCCGAGTTAGGCTGCGAAGTGCAGCCGATATCGATCGGTTTTCCGCCCGAACAAATCTGGCGCAGTTTTCTGAAGCTGCGCCAATGTATTGTCTCCGGCAAGCTGATCGATTTCTACCGCGATCCCGCACAGCGTGCGTTGATGAAACCGGAAGCTATTTGGGAAGTCGAAAGCGGATTACAAGCCACCGCACTCGATATTTACCAGGCCTCGGTACTGCGCAGTCAGTGGTATGCGCATGCCTGCACGCTGTTCGAGCAATTCGACTTTTTGACGACACCGACTGCGCAGGTGTTTCCATTCGATGCGCTGACGCCTTGGCCAAAAACGGTCGCCGGCAGAAGTATGGATACCTATCACCGCTGGATGGAAATTGTCGTACCGTGGACGATGGCCGGTTTGCCGGTCCTCAATCTACCGGTTGGATTTGGCGCTGCCGGCTTGCCGATGGGCATGCAGTTGATTGGCGCGCCGCGCGCCGATGCCCTGGTGCTGCAACTGGGCGATGCTTACTGTCGATCAGCACATACCGCGCAATCTGGATCTCGGGCGAAGCGAAGCGTTTGAAAGCTCAGTTCGCGGGCGTCCACCATCAACAGTCGTCCGACCAGGGCCTCGCCAAAGCCGCAAATCAGTTTGATGGTTTCGCAGGCCTGCATACTGCCGATGATTCCGGTCAGCGGTGACAGAACGCCAAGTGTGGCACATTGCGTTTCTTCGAAAGAATCGCTGACCGGGAACAGGCAGTGATAACACGGTGAGGTGCTGTTGCGCGTATCGAACACACTGAGTTGAGCGTCGCAGCGAATCGCCGCACCGGAAACCAGCGGCACCTGGAACTTGACGCAGGCCCGGTTAACAGCGTGGCGAGTGGCAAAGTTATCGCTGCAATCGAGCACCACGCTGGCGCGCTTGACGACTGCCTCGAGCGGTTCGCCGTCGAGGCGCTCGGTCAGCGCATTCACCTTGATCTGCGGGTTCAGCGCCATCATTGAGCGCGATCCTGATAGCGCTTTTGATGCGCCGAGATCGGCATGCTGATGCAAAATCTGCCTTTGCAGGTTGGTCAGATCGACCACATCGCCGTCGGCCAGACTGAGTTCGCCGACGCCGGCTGCCGCCAGGTACAGCGCCGCAGGAGAACCCAGGCCGCCGGCACCGAC
>JANORY010000601.1:0-2011 GCA_031415535.1 Burkholderiales bacterium
GCGAGGAGGGCGACGCCGAGGGCTTCTCTGATGCCGGACTTCCTCTTCCTGGTCATAAGTCTCTATCCTGTGTCGCGAACGACGGCAAATATATCGGATTTCAGCGCACTGCAAGTCTACGCAATTGCCGGCGCGTCTCTACTTCGACTCGCTTATCGCCGTCATTAGCCAAATTTAGGTGTTTATTTGCGTGTACGGTTCGCGATCGATGCAAAGCTTGAGACACATGCACGCGTAGTACTGGTCCCGGACTGTCTTCCGCCACGCCCCCTGAAGCGCGGCGCTAGTGACCGGATCATCGCCTCGGAAGTAAATCGAAAAGCATGGAACTGGCCGGCAGTTACGACCAACAGGCAAGACAGATCTATCGGCCAACAGGCATCGCCGATCATGTATTCCACCGCCGTCGACCGTTGGGAAATTTACTTGCAGCAAGGCGTTATGAAAATCCCGTTAGATCTCCGATCCGCATAGACTAGCGTGTCCCGGGATTTGCTCGCTGTGCGCCAAATCGCTCCGGATGGGTTGCGGGGTTGAAACGCAAAGGACGAGGTTCGGAATTGTGTTCTTGGTGCGCGATGTTCGCCGCATTGCGCGATTACCGCCAATTTGTTCGAAATATCCTGCCAATAGTTCGATCTGTCACTGGACCTCGCGCAACGGTGAATCGATAATAAAGCCCGGAAATCAATGCGCAAACCTGATTGCAAGTGTGACTCGCTGGCGCTGATTATCGCATCGCGGCGTATCATCGAAATGTTCGGTTGGTTGGTTTGCCGCTCTGCGACCATTGGGCGAGGCGCTTCGGCTGGCCAAACGTAAACATCATTTCCCGAGGAGTCCCGATTGATTCGATCCCGAACCCAGGTTGCCATCATTGGCGCGGGGCCGGCGGGCCTGTTGCTCGGCCAATTGCTGCATCAGGCCGGTATTGAAAACGTCATCGTCGAGCGGCAGGGCGGCGACTATGTACTAGGCCGAATCCGGGCCGGCGTGTTGGAGCAAACCACGGTCGAGTTGCTGACCGAACTCGGGATCGATTCGCGGCTGCGCGCCGAAGGTCTGGTTCATGATGGCTTCGAGCTATGTTTCGGTGGTGCCCGGCATCGCATTAATTTGCGGGAGTTGACCGGCGGCAAACATGTCACGGTATATGGCCAGACTGAAGTAACCCGCGATCTGATGCAGGCACGAGCGGCCGTTGGACGCACGACGGTTTACCACGCCCAGGAAGTCGCGTTACATGATTTTGCAGGTCAAAGACCGCGCGTGACCTATCATCTTGGCGGCGTCCAGCATGAACTGAGCTGTGATTTCATCGCCGGCTGTGATGGCTACCACGGCGTCAGTCGTGCCAGTGTTCCAGCCGGCACCATTACCGAATACGAGAAGATTTATCCGTTTGGCTGGCTCGGCATTCTCGCCGACACCCCGCCGGTGTCGCATGAGCTCATTTACTCTAACCATGAACGTGGATTTGCGTTGTGTTCGATGCGCTCGCTGACCCGCACCCGTTATTACGTGCAATGTTCGCTCGACGACAAGGTCGAGCAGTGGAGCGATGACGCCTTCTGGGATGAATTACGGCGTCGCTTGGACCCAGCGGCTGCCGAGTTGCTGGTGACCGGGCCGTCGATCGAAAAAAGCATTGCGCCCTTGCGCAGCTTTGTGGCGGAACCGATGCGCGTCGGTCAACTGTTTCTGGCGGGGGATGCGGCGCATATCGTGCCGCCGACCGGTGCCAAGGGCCTGAATCTCGCCGCCTCCGATGTCCGCTATTTGTCGCGTGCGCTGATTGAGTTTTATCAGGAGCGCAGCGACGCCGGCATCAACGCCTATTCCGATCGTTGTCTGCGCCGCATCTGGAAGGCCGAGCGCTTTTCCTGGTGGTTCACCGGTCTCATGCATAAGTTCCCGGAGACTGGTGCGATCGGCCAGAAGCTGCAGCGCGCCGAGTTAGACTATTTGGTGAGTTCACTGGCCGCTATGACGGCGGTGGCTGAAAACTATG
>JANORY010000602.1:0-2896 GCA_031415535.1 Burkholderiales bacterium
GGCGGCACCGGTGGTGAGCGGACGCGACGTCTGTGCCGCCAGCTTCCAGGGTCGTGTCGCCTGTTTTGAGGCGAGCACCGGACGCGGCCTGTGGGTACGCGAGATTTCGTCGGTCGCCGGCCTCGATCTGGACTCGGTCGCTGCTTACGTGATTGACGACAAAGACCAACTGCACGCCTACTCGCGATCGGGCACCAGTCTTTGGCGAAACGACAAATTTTCCTATCGCGGATTGTCCCGTCCGCTAGCCAGTGGTCCGTTTGTGCTGGTCGGTGATCGCAGCGGTTATGTTCATGCGCTAACCCGCGAAGATGGTGCCCTGGCTGGGCGAATCGCAACCGATGGTTCGGCGATTTTAGGCGGGCCAATTCAGGTTGATCGCACTTTGGTGGTGCAGACTTCAGCCGGCTCGCTGGTCGGATTCTCGGCGCAGCCATGAATTCGCAGCATTCAAATTCGAGAACTTCGTGAAACGCTTGCCGGTGATTGCGCTGGTCGGTCGCCCCAACGTCGGTAAATCGACCTTGTTCAATCGGCTTACACGATCTCGCGATGCGATCGTCGCCGACGTTCCGGGTTTGACCCGCGACCGTCAATATGGCCGCGGCCGGATCGGCGATCAGCCGTTTATTGTGATCGATACCGGCGGCTTCGAGCCTGAGTCGAAATCCGGTATTTCCGCGCAAATGGCTCGGCAAGCGCGTCAGGCCGTGATCGAAAGCGATTGTGTGGTCTTTGTGTGTGATGCCCGCGCCGGATTGACCGGTCGCGATCGCGAAATTGCCGCCGAACTTCGCAAGACAGCCCGCAAGCTGGTGCTGGCGTTGAACAAGGCCGAGGGCCTGCCGGTTGATCAGACCGCCGCCGAGTTTCACCAATTGGGGTTGGCTGCGCCGTTGACCATTTCCGCAGCGCACGGCGAGGGCGTGCGCGAAATGATCGAAGACCTGTTGACTGATCTCGGTCGCACCGATCCCGATCTCGCCGTAGCGCCGGTGATTCTCTCGGAAGACGGGCAGCCGTTGGCTGACCCAGAGCCCGTGTTGGGTCCACGACGCCTGTCGGTGGCAGTCGTCGGTCGACCGAACGCTGGCAAGTCGACGCTGATCAACACATTGCTCGGCGAGGAACGTCTGATTGCGTTTGATCAGCCAGGAACTACCCGTGATTCGGTGGCGATTGATTTCGATCGTGGCGGCAAGCTGTACACCTTGATCGATACCGCTGGCCTGCGCCGACGGGGCAAGGTGACCGATGTCGTCGAGAAATTTTCGATGATCAAGACCTTGCAAGCGATCGAAGACTGCAACGTCTGCATTCTGATGCTCGACGCCAGCGAAGAGGTCGCCGATCAGGATGCCACCATTGCCGGCCATGTACTGGAAGCCGGCCGAGCGGTCGTGCTGGCGATCAACAAATGGGATGTGACCCAGGTGCACGAGCGCGATCGCCTGAAGTCCGAGTTGGATCGCAAGATGCACTTTCTGAATTTTGCCGAGAGTCATTTCATATCGGCGCGCGAAGGCCGAGGCATCGGGCCGTTGATGCGTTCGGTTGATGCCGCGTTTGCTTCAGCCATGGCCAAAATGCCGACTCCGAAGCTCACGCGCATGTTGCAAGCGGCGGTTGAGCGGCAGAATCCGCCGCGTCGTGGCGTGTCGCGCCCGAAGCTGCGTTATGCTCATCAGGGCGGCCAAAACCCACCAATCGTCGTGATTCACGGTTCCGGTCTGAGCCATGTGCCGGAAGCCTATCGACGATATCTGGAATCGTGGTTTCGTGACCAGTTCAAGTTGACCGGCACGCCGATGCGCGTCGAATTTCGATCGGCCACCAATCCGTATGCCAAGCCTTGATCGCCAAGCCTTGATCGCCCAAGCAGCGGGCTACTTCGCATCAAACTCGAAATTAGAGTAAATTTCGGCTGTTCCCTCCGCGAACCGAAAAAAACCCTCGATCACCCATATAAAACAAATACTCGGGAGCTGAAATGAGCAACAAAGGGCAGACACTACAAGACCCCTTCCTGAACCTGCTGCGCAAGGAACATGTTCCGGTGTCAATCTACCTAGTTAATGGCATCAAACTGCAAGGCCAAATCGATTCGTTTGACCAGTACGTGGTGCTGTTGAAAAACACCGTCACGCAGATGGTTTATAAGCACGCGATTTCGACCGTTGTACCGGGGCGCGCGGTGAACTTTCATCAGGAGCCGCCTGAGGCTTGAACGCGCAAGCCCAAGCCCACGGTGCTGCTCTCGCAGCGGCCAATCCGCGCGGCCTCTTGGTCCGGGTTCGCCTCGAACGAGACCCCGGCGTTGAGAATCCGCTCGAAGAGTTGGCGCTTCTGGCAGCCTCGGCTGGTATTGACGTTGTTGAACATATGCTGGTCAATCGAAAGCGGCCAGATCCGGCGCTCTACATCGGTTCTGGCAAGGCCGAAGAAATCCGCCAACTGATTGCCGACCGGACCATCGACGTGGTGATTTTCGATCACCCGATCAGCTCGGTTCAACAACGCAATTTGACTCATTTGCTGGCTTTGCCAGTGATCGATCGTACCGAGCTAATTCTCGATATCTTCGCGCGACGGGCGCGCAGTTACGAAGGCCGCTTGCAGGTCGAGTTGGCGCAGATCGAACATCAGATGAGTCGGCTGGTACGCAGTTGGTCGCACCTTGAACGACAGCGCGGCGGTATTGGTGTGCGCGGCGGCCCGGGTGAGAAGCAGGTCGAACTCGACCGCCGTATGCTCGATGTCAAGGCTAAACAGTTGCGCCTCAGGCTCGAGAAGAGCGCCAAGCAGCGCAAGACGCGGCGGCGCAGTCGTGACCGTCATGGCGCGTTCAAGGTGTCGCTGGTTGGTTACACCAATGCCGGCAAGTCAAGCTTGTTCA
>JANORY010000603.1:0-1546 GCA_031415535.1 Burkholderiales bacterium
GTTGGTCGAAGGCATCAACATGGTCAAGAAAAACCAGAAGCCAAATCCGATGAAGGGTCAGACCGGTGGCATTGTCGATAAAAACATGCCGATCGATCAGTCAAACCTGATGTTATTCAATCCGGCAACCGGCAAGGGCGATCGGGTTGGCATCAAGGCGCTCGAAGACGGTAAACGGGTTCGATTTTTCAAGTCGAACGGCGAACAAGTTAAAGCCTAAAGAAGAGCCAAGAGAAGATCAACATGGCAAGATTTCAGCAGCAGTACCGTGACCGCGTTGCGCCCGAGCTCATGCAAAAGTTCGGTTACACCACCGTCATGCAAGTGCCGCGTATTACCAAAATCACCTTGAACATGGGTGTTTCCGAAGCCGTGGCCGACAAGAAGATCGTCGAGAACGCCGCTGGTGATATGGCCAAGATTGCCGGCCAGAAGCCGGTGATCACCAAAGCCAAGAAGGCGATTGCCGGATTCAAGATTCGTGAAGGTTATCCGATCGGTTGTATGGTCACCCTTCGTGGCGAACACATGTTCGAGTTCCTCGATCGTCTGGTTACGATCGCTCTGCCACGGGTGCGCGATTTCCGTGGCGTGTCGGGCCGGGCATTCGATGGTCGTGGCAACTACAACATCGGGGTCAAGGAGCAAATTATTTTCCCCGAGATCGAATACGACAAAGTCGATGCCATCCGAGGTCTGAACATTTCGATCACGACCACCGCAAAAACCGACGACGAAGCCAAGGCGCTGTTGAGCGCCTTTCGCTTCCCGTTCCGCAATTAATCGTTGAAAGGGCTTACACAGTGGCCAAACTATCTTTGATCAATCGCGAACTCAAGCGCGAAGCCATGGTCAAGAAGTTCGCGAAGAAACGCGCTGAACTGATCGCTGCTATCAACGATCAATCGAAGTCGGAAGAGGACCGTTATCAGTCCCGTCTGAAGCTTCAAGCATTGCCGCGCAACTCGAGTCCGACTCGGTTGCGCAATCGTTGCGAGTTAACGGGTCGCCCGCGTGGCACCTATCGCAAATTCGGTCTGGGGCGTAGCAAGTTACGCGAAGTTGCAATGCGCGGCGAAGTGCCGGGCATTGTCAAAGCAAGCTGGTAGGCGGGGTATAGAACATGAGCATGAGCGATCCGGTCGCGGACATGTTTACGCGCATCCGTAATGCGCAAGTCGTTGAAAAAGCATCGGTGCATATGCCGTCTTCGAAATTGAAGATTGCCATTGCCCAGGTACTCAAAGACGAGGGCTACATCGAGAGTTTCCAGGTGAAAACCGAAGGCGTCAAAGCTGAACTCCAGGTGCAATTGAAATATTACGCAGGGCGCCCGGTCATCGAGCGTCTCGAGCGGGTTTCGCGCCCGGGCTTGCGCATCTACAAGGGCAAGCACGCGCTTCCTCAGGTAATGAACGGCCTTGGCGTGGCGATCGTGACGACCTCCAAGGGCATCATGACCGACCGCAAGGCGCGTGCAACCGGCTTGGGCGGCGAAGTCCTCGCCTACGTCGCATAACCGTCGCGACGCGAGGAGAACTAGTCA
>JANORY010000604.1:0-1513 GCA_031415535.1 Burkholderiales bacterium
GGATGCAGTTGTTGCTCGACCAGCGCAAACAGCTCCTCGCGCGGTTTGACTCGCCAAGGCGCACCGAGCTCAACGCTACAACGCGCATCGCCATTGGCATACTCCACCACCACCGGCAAACTCGAGTTTTCGCTGACCGCAACGCCGGCCACCGCGCTCACGACATGAGCTTCCAGCGCACTCTTTAATCTGATGCCATCGGCAATACCGTTTAAGCGAATCCGCAGACGCTTGCCAAACTCCTGGCGGGCAAGCACCAGATCGAGTACCCGCTCGGCGACCACGCGCTGGCCGCCACTGTAGTCGTCCTTGCTGACCTTGACCTGTAAAATTAGCAATTCGTCCTCTCGAATGATCGCGCGATGCCGCTCGAACACTTCGTTGAAGATCGACACTTCGACTGCGCCACTGGCGTCATCGAGCACCAAGACAGACATCTTGCCGCGACGCGTCATTTGAGTACGCAACGACACCACAATGCCGGCAATCCACACCGGGTTCGGTGCCGGCGCAAGATCGGCAATCGACTTTTTCGCAAAACGGCGCACTTCGTCAGCAAACCCCCAGAACAAATGTCCGGACAAATAAAAGCCGAGTGCCAGCTTTTCTTCCTTGAGTCGTTGTCGATCGCTCCAGACCGGCGATTTAATCCAGTCATTAGGACCGAATGCCGGTGCCCCGGCTTCGCCGAACAAGCTGACCTGATTCACCGACGCCGCCGCTGCATCGGCCGCTTCACCCATCTTGCTGACGTTAGCCAACAGTCGGGCGCGATCGGCATCGAAAGCATCAAATGCACCGGCCTTGATGAGCGATTCCAAAGCCCGGCGATTAACCACCCGGCGATCGATGCGCGAGCAAAAATCAAATAGATCGGTGAATGGCCCGTTGGCACGCGCCGCGATCAGATTCAGGACCGCCGCTTCGCCGCATCCCTTGACGGCACCCAGACCGTAACGGATCGAGCGCGTGCCCCGGGCGTTGTCGACCGGCATGAATCGGTACTGCGACTGATTGATGTCGGGTGGCAAGATTTCGACTTTGTTAGCCTTCGCATCGCTGACAAAGAATTGCACCTTGTCGGTATCGTCCATATCCGACGACAAGGTCGCCGCCATGAATTCGGCGGTGTACTTGGCCTTCAGCCAGGCGGTCTGATAGGTCAGCACCGCATAGGCGGCGGTGTGCGACTTGTTGAAACCGTATTCGGCGAACATCGCCATCAGATCGAACAGCTTGTTGGCGAGCTCGACCGAATAGTTCTTCAGCTTCGCACCGTCAACAAAAATGCTGCGATGCTCGGCCATCTCATCGGCCTTTTTCTTGCCCATCGCACGACGCAGTAAATCGGCGCTGCCGAGCGTGTAACCGCCAATGATCTGGGCGATCTGCATCACCTGTTCCTGATACACGATCACACCATAGGTTGGCTCCAGCGTGCGGGTCAGGTCGGGATGAAAATAATCGATCTTCTGCTGGCCCTTCTTGCGCAGAATGAAGTCATCGACCATAC
>JANORY010000605.1:0-6109 GCA_031415535.1 Burkholderiales bacterium
AAGCACAAGCACAAGCACAAAGCGCAACCAACAACTTGTCGGAAGTTCGGGTGCTGGGAACCCGAGAACAGACCCCAGTCACCAGGATTACTGAGGACGTCGATGCCGCTCCGGCGTCGGTGACGACGCTCAGCAAGCGCGATCTCGATAACAAGACCATCACCACCTACGGCGATATCTATCGCGGGGTTACCGGCATGCATGTCATGGAGTATGGCCAGGGCCTGGTTGACAATGGCGTGACGATGCGCGGTTTTGACGAGGGTCACGGTCGCAATATCGCCACCTATCTGGATGGCATGCCCTTAAACGTCACGGGATCACAATATACCAACGGTTATGCCGATCTGTCACAACTGATTCCGGAACTGATCAATCGCGTCGAAATTGTGCGCGGACCGTTCAGTGTTTATGCGGGCAATCATGCCGTCGGCGGTTCGGTGCAGTACTACACCGACGCCACGCCGCAGTCGAGTGTCAAGCTGAGCGTCGATAATTTTGGCCGCACCCGTATCGTCCCGATCTATTCGGTGGCGGTCGGGCCGGGACGATTTCTGGCTGCGGTCGACGCTACCCAAGGCTCCGGCTACACCGATCGGAGCGATCAGCGGCATCTGAATTTATTCACGCGCTACACGCTGCCGATTGGCAATGGCCTGGCTGCCGTCCGCTTGCAGGTCTACGACGCAAGCGCCGATGGGCCTGGCTACCTCGACCGCGATGGACTCAGATCGGGCCAGATTCCGATTCGCAGCGCCTTGGCCAGAGGCATTGGCGACGCCAAGTCGCAGCAAAATCTGGTCTTCAATTTCCGCTCCAATGACCTTGAAGGCGGCTCCGGCTGGGACAGCGGTTGGTTCGCCAGTGTCTACCTGAATAACGACCTTCGAAAACGCTGGGCTTATTTTGATTTGTCGCCCGGGCAGCCTACAACTTGCCCGACTGGAAGGGGGCGACCGTGTTTCTGAACCTGACTGGCTATAGCCGACAGCTCGAAAATGTTCCGTAGCAGCCATGTTTTTTTCTTCTTGTTTGGGCGGATGGGTGCCGCCGGCAAGCGCTCATGACATCGTTTTGGTACCGGGCAAGAATCGCGTCACGGTCCGCTATGGGCATCCTGGGGACTGGCTTGCGATTGACGATGAAAAGTTGCTCGAGTTCAAAATGTTCGGCGCACCGGCAAGGTCGGTCGATCTGCAAGATGACCTCAAGCGCCAAGGTCTGGTTCTGTTAATGCAAAAAAAGCTGGCCGCACCTGCGTTGTTCGCAGCGCGCTACGATAATGGCCTGTGGCTGAAATTGCCGACAGCGGCGGGTAGCAAGGAGCGCTGGCGCAACGCCAGTCGGTTCACCCTCGCCGACGGTTCCGATCCGATGGCGAGCCTGAAGTTTGCGAAAGGCGCCGTCCTCTCGGCGGCCGATACCGAGCTCTACAAGACCGAAGTCGGTCACCTGCTCGAATTGATCCCGCAAAAAAATCCGGCCACGCTGCGCACGGGCAAACTCTTGCCGGTGCTAGTGCACTTCAAAGGACAAGCGCAGGCAGGTGCCGGTATCGAAGTCAGCGATCTGGTCAGGGTGTTAGACGAGGACAAGATCGAGCGTTTCAAGAGCGACGCCAACGGCATTGCACAAGTGGCCTTGAGAGGGCGTGGCCTGACCGTCTTTGCGGTCGACCATCAGCACCCAAATGATGGCTCCTTGGGCACAGTGGCCAAGTCCCTGCCGGTCGACAAATTTCTGGTGGTGTCGAACTACGCGTTCATTCGGTAACCCACAAAACCTTATTTCATCGCGCCGTGGCAGCGCCGCAGGCTAAAGCCAGGGCAACACCAGCGATCGCACCGGCAATGATTCTTAAATAAAGCGTGTTCATTTATTTACTCGGCACGGAGTCGCCGTTCACAAAATTGACGACAGCAGGACTAGCCGAAGCGGAGAATGACTCGCGTGTTACGTCAAGTTGGAATACCATAATTCATGAAACGAGACTTGAGTTTTTGGTATGCGACCTTCTCTGGTCTATTTCTATTCTTGCAAGGCGCAAGTACCTTGGCTGCGCGGCTGATCCCTTCGGTTGACCATGCATTGCCTGCACTGCTCGGTGTCACCCAAATGGTACCCAGTCATTCGCTGCTGCACATTGCCACGGCACTACTCGCCGGTGCCGCCGTTTTTACCGGCCGCTCAGCGCCGCGATTTTTCTCGTTGGGCTTTGGGCTGTTCTATCTTGCGCTCGGTTTGTTGGGAATTATGAGTGGCCGGCGTCTTGGACTCGGTTTGCAGGACTTTGATCACCCTTTCCACCTGTTGCTCGGCGCCCTGGGGGTGTTCGCATTCTGGCGAAGCCCGAGCGAAAAACCTGCCTCACCGGTCAAATGATCCGACCAACTAGGCAACAAAAGTAATGATGATCCGGCATCGCGCCTACTTCTTGGTGGTGCTGCTATTCACCTTGTGGGTCGGATTTTTCGGCTTCTTCCGTCCGCAAGAAATACTGCGCGCGCTGCCTTGGCCGGTTGCCCCTTTGCACGCACGATTCATCGGAGCGCTCTACCTTTCGGCGAGCGCATTCCTGCTGCTATCCGTGTTTGCACGCTCGGTCTTGCAGGTTCGAACCATCGTCTACATGGCGCTCATCTGGACCGGCTGGCTGCTGATCGTCAGCCTGATGCATTGGCGCAGCTTCGAGCTGGCACGTGAGCAGGTCTGGTTCTGGATCGTTGCCTATGCAACATTCCCGGTGGCCGCCGCGTGGTTGATACGAACGACCACGTGGCCCACGGCACCGGTCAGCAAGCGCATCACGCAAACTTGGATAACCGCTTTTTACGGGCTTCAGGGATCACTCTTCCTGTTGTTGGCAGTGCTGTGTTTCCTGTTACCTGGCGCGATAGTATCCGTATGGCCCTGGAAGATAACGCCCTTTCTGGCGCAGATCTATTCGGGACCGCTGCTTGCCTACGGACTGGGCGGAATCATGTTGGCGAAGCAGCGCAATTGGAGTCAAGCTCGGATTCCGACCATTGGCCTGCTTCTTTTCGCATTGTTGTCCCTGATCGCTTCCGTAATACACCTGAACCTGTTCACTCTGGGCAACTGGCCGTCAACGCTGTGGTTTGCCAGTCTGATCGGGCTGGCTCTGGCGACAGCGGTCATTACCCTGCACGGCACCAAGCATGCGTGATACACCGATCATCTGGCCGCTTCGAGTCTTGTTTCTGATTGAACTGTTGTTCGCGATCTCGGCCAGCATCAGCGTCGCCCTGCATCCGGATTTAACCGCCGAGAATTTTGCCTGGACCATCAAACCGGCCGTTATGGCTGCGTTGTTCGGTGCGTTCTACGTCGCGCTGCTGCCAGTGGCGATACTGTTGCTGTTCGCTCGCAGTTGGCAAATGGTGCGTGTATTTGTCCTTCCAGGCATGTTCTTCACATTCGCCCAACTGGTGGTGACGGTCCTTCATTGGGACCGATTCGCGGTAGACAGTGCACCGTTCATCATCTGGCTTGCCAGCTACCTGATACCGCCGCCGGTCTTTCTGGCTTGTTATTTGTGGCAGCAACGCCAAGCCGGTCCGATGGTTGCTGTCTCGCCGCTGGCGCGTTGGCAACGCATCGTCCTGCTATCGTTAGGCATCTTGCTCGCTATCGAAGCGTTCCTCGGTTTGGTGTATCCATCCTGGTTTTCGATGTCCGCTCCCTGGAAGGTCAGCCCGCTCAATGGCCGCGCACTCGGTGGCTTCTTTCTGTTACTCGGCCTGTTGTTACTGTCGATGGCGCGTGAAAATGATCGGGATCGAGTCAGAATCGTCACGCCGTTTCTAATCCTGTTACTGCCGGTCGTTGTGCTGCAGGTTTTGCGCTTTCCTGCCGAAGTCGATTGGACGCACCCGCGTATCTATTTGACCGGCATGGTGCTCGCCACGGTTATGCTGTTGGGGTTGTCACTGAGCAAAGGAAACTGGCGACGTTCGCTCGGCTTAGGCTTATAGAAGCCTCAACAAATGCCTTCGAAGTAACTGAGTACTTCTTCACGGCTACCCTCGGTGACACTCCACTGTTCCTGGCTACGGCTACGGAAACTCACCACAACGTTGCAATGTTCGGCCACGCCGCTGGCGGGCTCGCTGGGTGCAGTTGCCAAGACACTGCCGGTCGACAAATTTCTGCTGGTGTCGACCTACGCATTCATTAGGTAGCCAGCAAGCTCTATTTCATCGCGCCGTGGCCATGGTCGGCGCTCTTGGCGTGTTTGGTTGAATGGGCAGCATATTCTTTTTTGCTGATCGTACCGTCATTGTCGGGGTCGAGTTCGCTGAACGGATGGGACTCGGCAACCGGTGTCGTTTTCGGGTTCTTTTTCGTATGCTTGGCAGAATGCGCAGCGTATTCATCCTTGGAAATCAATCCATCCCGATTGCTATCGAGCTCCTTGAACGGATGTGCCTTATAAATTCCGTGCGCCGTGGCTGCGCCGCAGGCTAACGCCAGGCCAGCACCAGCGATCGCGCCGGCAATGATTCTCGAACGGGTGACATTCATCTTTGTTTCCTCGGTAATGACGGAACACAGTTTAGTTCATTACGGGTCCGGCATTGGCTCAAGTCCGGTCCTGAAAATTACCGGCGCAGACGCCGTCGAGGTCAAGCATCGCGTCAGCCCCTCGTAGCGCGTTAACTCGCAAACATCCATCGGTCGCCGCCAGCCGTATCACTCTGCGTGGTCGTTCAATCCAGATCGACCCGACTAACCAATCATGGAGTTTAAATGTTCAAGAAACAACTGATAATGATGAGCGTCGCGCTCGCAATCGGCGTCGCCACAACGCCCGCGCTGTCGCAAGTGACGGTCGGCGGCTCGCCCATGTTCCCTACTAAGGACATCGTCGACAACGCGGTGAATTCGAAGGATCACACTACCCTGGTTGCAGCGGTCAAAGCAGCAGGACTGGTAGACACGCTCAAGAGCAAAGGACCCTTCACCGTCTTCGCGCCCGTCAATGCAGCGTTTGCAGCCTTACCTGCCGGCACAGTCGACACGCTTCTGAAGCCCGAGAACAAAGCCATGCTCACCAAAGTGCTGACTTATCATGTCGTACCCGGCAATATGGACGCAGCGAGCCTGACCAAAGCGATCGCCGATGGCGGTGGCAAGGCAACACTCAAAACGGCCAGCGGCGGAACTTTGACGGCAATGGCCTCGGGCGGCGGCATCACGCTCACCGATGACAAGGGTGGCGCTGCCAAGGTTACGATCGCCAATGTGACGCAGTCGAACGGCGTCATTCACGTCATCGACAAGGTCTTGCTGCCGAACGGCTAGGCTCCTTCGAGTGGGACCAGGCCGACGGGGCGCTTGGCTACGCTTTCGCGGGACCAGGCCGACGAGGCACTTGGCTACGCGGCTGTCCCCCGGCCTGCGGCCTCCTCCTTTATGCCGCTACGCCAAGCACCCCGCCGACCTGATCAGGCACCAGCGTGCGCATTCGTTACAGCGGAAACTGAGCGAGTCCGTGCAAGCACCACCGGTGGCATACGAACAACCACCACCAAGCACGGTGTCAGCCGGGAGCGGGCTGGTGTGAGTGCCGCAGCGAAATTAAGGAGGAGCGTCGGCCGCCCGCGGCCGAGGCGGGGGACATTCGCGGAGGCACTTGCACCAGATCGCTCCCGGCCGACGTAGGCACATTCGCGGAGGCACTTGCACCGGACCGCTTCAGGCTAGCGATGCAATCTGCGCCGGCTTTTTGTGCAAACGGATCAGCGGCAGACAGCGCTGCGTATCCTGATAGATCTCGACACATTCGAGGCACTGGAAGCACTCGCGATAATCCACTGTTCCGGTCGGCGCAATCGCCTGATAGTCACAGCGATGACGGCAGGTCTGGCACGGTGTGCCGCATTCCGATTTGCGCGGAATCCAGTTCAGCAGCCGTACCGATCCGATCACGGCCATCGCTGCACCAAGCGGGCAGACGTAACGACAGTAACCTCGAAACACAAACACGCTCGCGAGTGCGCAAATGCTCGCCCAGGCGACATAGGGCCAGGTTCGGACAAAACCCATGCTGATCGCGGTCTTGAACGGTTCGACTTCGACCCCCGCC
>JANORY010000606.1:0-5097 GCA_031415535.1 Burkholderiales bacterium
GTTGCTGCTGAGCCCGGGAACGCCGAAGCGGATTCTCGACGACCGTGGCAAACCGCTCGCAGGCAGCATCTCGGAGAAGATCCGCGTCAATATCAACGGCCTTGAGCAGGGGATGTTTATCCAGGGCAAGAACGCCCGCAATCCGGTGTTGCTTTACCTTCATGGCGGCCTACCCGACTACTTCCTCACACAGCGCTATTCCACGGGTTTGGAGGAGCTCTTCACGATCGTCTGGTGGGAACAGCGTGGCTCTGGGCTATCGTACCGCCCCGACATGGCGCCCGACAGCCTGAACCCTGAGCAACTGGTGTCCGACACGCTCGAGCTGACGAATTACCTGCGCAAACGCTTCGGTCAGGAGAAAATTTACCTGATGGGAAGATCGGGCGGAACCTTCTTCGGCATTCAGGCGGCGGCCCGCGCACCGCAGAGGTACCATGCCTACATCGCTGTTGCGCAGATCTCGAATCAACTTGAGTCCGAGAGGCTGGCGCACAACTACATGCTCCGGCGCTACAAGGACGAAGGCAATATCAAGATGGCGCGGCAACTCGAAGCCGCGCCCGTCGGAGACCAGGCTCCTTTGCCGGATGCGTACCTCAAAGTACGTGACGTCGCGATGCACGAACTGGGCATCGGTACCACCCGCGACATGCGCTCGATCGTCACCGGGATGCTGCTGAGCTCGCTGCTGAACCGCGAATACACGGTGAGCGAGAAGATCAACCTGTGGCGCGGTAAGTTCTTCTCCGGCAGCCGCCTGTGGAACACACAACTGTCCACCGATCTGAGCCAAAAGGTGACCCGGCTCGAAGTCCCAGTTTACTTCTTGCACGGCGTGTACGACTACACCGTTTCTTACCCGTTGGCCAAGTCCTATTTTGATCGACTGGAAGCGCCCGTAAAGGGCTTCTACACGTTCAAGCATTCGGCCCACACCCCCTTTTTCGAGGAGCCGGAGAAGATGCGCGAGATCATGCGGGCCGACGTACTGACAGGATCGACGCGGCTGGCTGATCCGGACTAGGCGCTAGACCGACACCAGCCAGGCGCGTGTCGAGTTATTAAATGCGACAGGCTCTAGGCCTTGCCTGTTCCGGTCCAGTTCACCAAGCCGGCATGCAAAGCGTCCAGCGCCGGTGTGGGCACCAGGGTCGAACGCGCCAGTGATTGGAAGTCCTTCGACACCATCTCCATCTCGTCGAACGCAGCCAAGGTGTGCCGGCTGGCGATCGTATCGAAGTGCTTGGTCCGCGCCCAAAGGCGAAGGGCAGCCACCATTATCGGCTGTGGGATCCAATCGAAGGCCCTTAACTTCCCGGGCGTGACCGAAACGCCCAGCGCTCGCAATACCGCAAAGCCCTCCCGGATCGCGTGGACCGTGAGACGTAACACATCAGGACGGCTGGCTATCGCCTGCCCACTTCCGCCTGCCATGTACAGACCATTCGCCAACGCACTGACCCAGGCCACATGCGTTTTCTGCCACCCGTCCATGTCAGAGCAGACCACAGTCGGGAATCCGGCCCGCTTGAAGACCCGTGCAAGTGCCTTGGCGCGTTCCGATACGCCCCCTTCGGGCTCACCGAAGGTCGTCGGCTGCAACAGCGACGAGACCACGTGGTAGTAGACGACTCCATCCACTCGTGTTCCGCCCGCTCCTGCGAAACCAACGAGCAGGCGATCGCGGCCGATCGCCTGAAGCCAATGGCCGTAGCCGAGGGGGTTGTTGACCATGAAGACAACCAGCGCTGAGTTCCGGTTGGCTGCCAGTGCAGGCAAGACCTCCGTGACCTGGTTTCGGCGCATCACGACCAGGACCAGGTCGTAGCGGTCATCCGGCTTCAGATCCCTCGTCAACGCGACCGGGGTGACGCTCCGTGTTCCCTTGAGCGCGTGCTCCAGCACAATCCCCTGCCTCTCGATCTCGTCGAAGCGCTTGCCGCGCGCCAAGACGGTTACGTCGTGTCCAGATCCCTTCAGGCGCGCGGCGTACAGACTGCCCAAGACGCCGGCCCCATAAACCAGAACTCTCATGTCATTCCCTGTTAGTGACGAAAATCACTTCACGCCTACCCAGGAGTGTGCGCAGCGGCATGATCAGAACCTGTACATAGCCATGACGCACATTCGATTATCATTGCCAAATGGTCTGTGCGCCTATTGTCAGTTGTCAATTGTCAAGCGTTGTCCACGCTGCGGTCGTCAATGCGGACGATACTGAGCGCGAGGCTTTGATGCGCATCCAGACCGGCTGGACTCTCGACGCCCCTACCGTAGCCCGAATTCGCGCGGCAGCCGAGACCTTGCTCGCCGAGTCGGCTTCCTTCCAGCAATTGCTGCGCGACTTGCGAGGGCGGCCCCGCCCAGGCAGGATCGCACCCTGGGCGCCACGACGCTCCGTTGAGCGCGTGGCATAGGTTTGGTCACCCGCAGCGGACACTGCGAGGTGCCTGGGAAGATGCGTGACATAGTGCGGGCTGACATCCTGTCAGGATCAATGAGATTGGCTGAACCGCAAAGGAGGGCACGACCATGAAAGCAGCCGTCAGCGCACGCTACGGATCACCCGACGTGCTTGAAGTCAGGCAGGTAGCGAAGCCGGACCCGAAAACCGGCGAAGTCCTGATCAGCGTTCACGCAACGACCGTCAGCCGCACCGATTGCGGCATGCTCCGACCTCACCCGTTTTTTGCGCGGCTCGTCGCCGGGCTGCTCCGGCCCAAGCTCACGATCCTTGGCATGGACTTCGCCGGTGAGGTCGAAGCGGTCGGCGCCGGCGTCACGAGGTTCAAGTCGGGAGATCGCGTCTTCGGTTTATCGCCCGACGTCTACGGCGCACATGCCGAGTATCTGTGCCTGCACGAACGGGCGGCGATTGCGGCAATGCCGATTGACGTCGATTTCGATGAAGCCGTGGTCTGCGAGGGCGCCTGGTATGCAGATACCAATCTGCAGGCGTTCCCCTGCTCAAGCCGGGCAATAACATCCTCATTTACGGAGCGTCTGGCGCGATCGGCTCGGCCGCCGTGCAGCTTGCAAAGTCCTATGGAGCGAAGGTGACTGCGGTTGTCGCGACGCGGCATCTGGAGCTCGTCAGAAACCTCGGCGCTGACCGCGTGGTTGACTACACCGCAGAGGATTTCACACAAATCGGCGAGACCTTCGATTTTGTGTTCGATGCAGTCGGTAAAACCACGTTCTTCCGTTGTCGGCGATTACTGAAACCAGAAGGCGTTTTTGCAGCGACCGATCTCGGGCCCTGGTGTCAGAACCCCTTGCTCGTTATCTGGTCATTGATCACCGGGCGTCGCCGGGTCATCTTTCCGATACCGCGCAGTGAAAAAGCCAACGCGTTTGTCGAGTTCTTGAAGACCCTTATGGAGGCCGACGAATTCCGCCCGGTCATCGATCGAAAGTATCCGCTCGAGGCAATCGCAGACGCCTATCGTTATGTGGAGACAGAGCAGAAGACCGGGATCGTTGTCATTAATGTGCGGCCGTCTCGCAGGTAGGCGCTGCGCAGACTCGGTCCTGCCGGCACCGGCTGCCGACGCAGCAGGTTCACGACACCGATCGGCAGTCGGCTCAGCAGCGCGGTGAATGACTTGGTCAGCGACCCGACCGGGAACGGTGTATCGCCGCTAATCGCAACACCTCGTCCGTCGTGACCAAAGCCACGCACCAGCGCCGACCAGCGGCACGGCGCGGCTCATTCAGCCCACCAGACCTCCAGCCAACAACGCCAGGCAGAGCAGGCAACCCGCGATCGGCACCGTTATGGGCACGGTAAAACATCCGGCAGGCGTCGGCTCAGCCCTTCGCTTGAGCATCACCAACGCCGCATTGACCAATGCGAAGATCACCAGCGTCAGACGCGATGTCGCCTCGGCAAGACTTTCCAGCGGGAACGCAATCGCGAGGATCAGCACGGCTGCGCTAACCAGTACAGTCGCGTTAATTGGCGTCCGGGTGCGCGGATGAACGCTGCCCAAAACCGCTGGCAGCATGTGTCGATCGGCCATGCCATAGATCACTCGGGAGGCCATGACGATCAGTGCGATGATGCCGTTGATCGTGGCGACAATGGCGATGCCGCTGATGGCGGCCGGCGAGGCTCCGGTGACACGCTGAAAGACCAGGCTCAGCGGGGCGCTGGAGGCCGCCAATTCGTCACGAGGAACCGAAATCAACGCGATCCACACCACGATGATGTAGAAGAAGGTGGATATCCCCAAGGTGAGGAAGATCGCCCTCGGCAGATTGCGTTGCGGCTCCTTCACCTCTTCGGCAATGTTGGCCAGGCCCTCGAACCCGATGAAGGCAAAGAACGCCAGCAAGGAGGCGGAAAGAACGCCCGCAACAACCGCTGACTGACCCAAACCGGCGGTCACTTCAGGAAGCCGAGCCAGGAAATCAGGCGTATTGACAACACCAAAGTACACCACGGCCACCAAACCGGCGACCTCGATCACCGTCATGGCACTGGCCAGCAACACCGACTGAAGAATTCCCCAGGCCGCCACAGCGCCCATCAGAATAACGACGACGGCCACGATCAACAAGGCCGGCAGATCGACGAATTCGCGAATGTATCCGGCACTCCCTTTAGCAATGGCGGCGGCCGAGACAATGCCGACAATAATCACCATCAACCCAACCAGGCGTGCCAGTTGTGCGGAACCAAACCCCGCGCCAACGTAGGCGGCTTCGCCGGCACTAACCGGCATCCTTGAAGAGAACTCGGCAAATGAAGCGGCCGTCGGTGCCATGACCAGCGCCGCCAACAGGAAGGCAATCGGCGCATGCATACCGGCACGCCCGGCCGTCGCCCCGATCAGCACGTAGATGCCCGCACCTACGGTCACGCCCAGCCCGAACAAGACGGCCAAGGGCAGGCTCAGTGATCGCACCAAGCCCGCAGGGGCGGCTGGAATTTTGCTTGCCGCCTTCAACGCGACTTTGGCCGACCGGGTCCCAGCTTGCCGTCCGAACGAGCCGTCAGATAGGCGAACAGATCGAGCACATGCGGCTCGACTTTGGAGTCGAGCTCCCAGGCCGGCATGACCAGGCGGCTGCGTCCATCACGTTGACCAC
>JANORY010000607.1:0-2323 GCA_031415535.1 Burkholderiales bacterium
CAGGCGGCCGTGGCCGATGTGCTAAAATTCGTCCTCATTCAATCGCTTCCAACCCAATTAGCGCTTACAGATTCCGACCACCTACCGCCTCGCCGAAAGTCAGCGCGAGGCAGCTTGACCGCCCGGGCAAAGTGCCAGAAACGTCAAGGTCGATTAAGTCGCTGGCGGGTGGAGCCGATTTCGGAGTCACCCGTGTTTCCCCAAAGACCTTTAGCTGTCCTCGTGCTTGCCGACGGTACGATTTTTCGCGGCTACTCAATCGGCGCGCCGATTCGCAGTGTTGGCGAAGTGGTATTTAACACCGCAATGTCCGGCTACCAAGAAATATTGACCGATCCGAGTTACTGCCGACAGATCGTCACATTGACTTATCCGCACATTGGTAATTGCGGCGTCAATCCCGAAGATGATGAGTCGGGCAAGATTCACGCCGCTGGGTTGATCATTAAAGATTTGCCGATCCTGTACTCGAATTTCCGGGCGACGCGAGGCTTGCAGCAGTATCTGCACGATGAGGGGGTAGCCGGCATTGCCGGTATTGATACCCGCAAGCTGACTCGGTTGCTGCGAGAAACCGGCGCACAAAGTGGCTGCCTGGCCGCTGCGTCCGCCGTCGACGAGCCGATTGACGAAGCCGCTGCGCTGATGGCGGCGCGGGGTTTCGCCGGTCTCGCCGGTATGGATCTGGCCAAAGTTGTTTCGATTGACAAACCCTACCGCTGGCGCGATGGCGAGTGGACCCTGGGTAAAGCCTACCAGGCCGCCAGCCCTGGTCGCTTTAACGTGGTTGCCTACGACTTCGGGGTCAAGCGCAATATCCTGCGGATGCTGGCCGATCGCGGTTGCAATCTGACGGTAGTGCCGGCGCAAACGTCGGCCGCACAAGCCTTGGCCTTGCAACCGGACGGCGTATTTTTGTCGAACGGTCCGGGTGACCCGGAGCCCTGTGAATATGCGATTGCCGCGACCCGCGAACTGATTGATCGTGGCGTGCCGACCTTCGGAATCTGTCTCGGTCATCAGATCATGGGACTGGCCTCGGGTGCCCGCACTATGAAGATGAAGTTCGGACATCACGGTGCCAATCATCCGGTCCGTGATTCCGATTCCGGCCGCGTCTCGATCACCAGCCAGAACCATGGTTTCGCGGTCGATCCGGCGAGTCTTCCAAAGAATTTGCGCGTCACGCACGTTTCACTGTTCGATCAGTCGATTCAGGGCCTTGCCCGTACCGACCGGCCAGCGTTCTGTTTCCAGGGGCATCCGGAAGCCAGCCCCGGACCGCATGACATCAGTTACCTATTCGATCGTTTCATCGGCTTGATGGAACAACATAAGCATGCCAAAAAGAACTGACCTAAAGAGTATTCTGATTATCGGCGCAGGTCCGATTGTCATCGGGCAGGCGTGCGAGTTTGACTATTCCGGCGCACAGGCCTGCAAGGCCTTGCGTGAGGAGGGCTACAAGGTCATTCTCGTGAACAGCAACCCGGCCACTATCATGACCGATCCGGAGACGGCCGACGTCACCTACATCGAGCCGATCACCTGGCGGGTGGTCGAGCGGATTATCGAGAAGGAACGACCGGACGCCATTCTGCCGACCATGGGCGGACAAACCGCGTTGAACTGCGCGCTTGATTTGCACCGTCACGGCATTCTCGAGAAATACCAGGTCGAGTTGATTGGTGCCAAGCCGCACGCGATTGAAAAAGCTGAAGACCGCTTGAAGTTCAAACAGGCGATGAGCTCGATCGGCCTGGCGTCGGCGAAGTCGGGCATTGCGCATTCGATGGAAGCAGCCTGGACCGTGCAAAAGACTATTGCTGCCGGGCTCGGTACCAGCGGCTTTCCGTCGGTTATCCGTCCGAGCTTTACCTTGGGCGGTACCGGTGGCGGCATTGCCTATAACGCTGAAGAGTTCGAGACCATTTGCAAGCGCGGCCTGGAGGCCTCGCCGACCGGCGAACTGCTGATTGAGGAAAGTCTGATCGGCTGGAAAGAGTTCGAGATGGAAGTGGTTCGCGATCAGGCGGATAACTGCATCATCGTCTGTTCGATCGAGAATCTTGACCCGATGGGCATTCACACCGGCGACTCAATCACTATTGCGCCGGCGCAAACCTTGACCGACAAAGAATACCAATTGATGCGCAATGCATCGATTGCAATCTTGCGCGAGATCGGGGTTGATACCGGTGGCTCGAACGTGCAGTTCGCGGTCAATCCGCTGGATGGCCGGATGATCGTGATCGAGATGAATCCGCGGGTCTCCCGATCGTCGGCGCTGGCCTCAAAAGCCACCGGTTTCCCGATCGCCAAG
>JANORY010000608.1:0-4214 GCA_031415535.1 Burkholderiales bacterium
CCATCGATCTGGGCCTGGCGTCGCGAACGAATCGAGAAAATTCGCCAGGCGGTTGATCACATGCTGCTGGTCTTTCCGTTCGAGGCCGAGCTTTACGCGCAAGCCGGTCTTCCGGCAACCTATGTCGGCCATCCCCTGGCCGACGTGATTGCGCCGGTAGTCGACCGTAGCCGGTTGCGGGTCAGGCTTGGGCTGGCGCCGCACCGCCCGCTGATTGCGTTGTTGCCCGGTTCACGCCCCGACGAAGTACGTTTTATGGCGCCGACCTTTTTGCAAACTGCGGTCTGGTTGTTGGGCCGCGAACCGAATCTGCAGTTTGTGGTGCCCGCCGCGAACGCAGCGCTTGGCCAGGTGTTGCGGCAACTGCACTCGCAACTGGCTGGCAGCGCGGCACAACACATCCACATCATCGAAGGTCAGGCGCATGAAGCGCTCGGTGCTTGTGATACTGCCTTGATTGCCAGTGGTACCGCGACCTTGGAGGCGATGTTTTTTCATCGACCCATGGTCATTGCCTACAAGATGAGTGCGCTTTCTTATCGGTTAATGCGCAACAAAGGCTACCTGCCCTTTATAGGATTGCCGAACATACTCAGTGGCGAGTTTGTGGTGCCCGAGTTTATTCAGCAAAAGGCCGAACCCGCTGTACTGGGACAAGCCTTGCTGGCACAGCTTAATGATGCGGCCGGACGTGAGGCGATCAGCCGGCGCTTCGAGGACTTGCACGCCGGCATGCGTTTGGGCTGTGCCGAGCGAGCCGCCGCCGTGTTGGCGCAGCAGATTGAAGCCGAATGACACGCTCTTTGAGCATGACACGCCCATTGATCATCTGCGGCGTCGATGAAGCCGGCCGAGGCCCGCTCGCCGGGCCAGTCTATGCCGCCGCTGTCATCCTGGACGAGGCGCAGCCGATCGCTGGCCTGCGTGACTCCAAACAGCTCAGTGCCGTGCAGCGATCGCGCCTGGCCGAGCAGATTCGACGATATGCCCGCGCCTGGTCAGTGGCGAGCGCCAGTGCTGCAGAGATCGATTCGATGAATATATTGCAGGCCACCCTGCTGGCCATGCGGCGCGCGGTCGGTGGCTTGGCGATTACGCCTGAGCTGGCACTGGTCGACGGCAATCGTGCGCCTGGCCTGGCGTGCAGCACCCGGACCATCGTCAAGGGCGATCAAACCGAGGCCGCGATCTCGGCCGCCTCGATACTCGCTAAAACCGAACGCGACCTGGTCATGCACCAATTGGCCGGACAGTTTCCGCAGTACCGATTCGAGATGCACAAGGGTTACCCGACTGCCGAGCATCTGAAGCGCTTGCAGCAATACGGGCCTTGTGCCGAACACCGGCACAGTTTTGCGCCGGTGCGAATCGCATTGCGGGCAAACAAGCCATGCTGATTCAATCGAAAGACAACCCGCGGTTTCGGGCGGCACTCGAACTCGTTCAATCCTCACGCGAGCGTCGCAAGCGGCAGCAAACCTTCATTGAAGGCATTCATTTGTGCCGTAGCTTTCTGGAGCAGGGCAACACACCGATTCAGGTGTTTGCCACTCAGGCCAGCGTCGAGCTGGCCGAGGTCGCAAGCCTGTGGCGGGTCGGCGGTGCCGACTCAATTTTGTTGAGCCCGGCGCTGTTTCGGGAGCTCAGCCAGGTTGAGCACGGCCCGGCGATTGCATTTGTCATCAACACACCACACAGCGCCTTGCCGGAGCGCGTTACAAGCGCGAGCGTTTATCTTGACCGGGTTCAGGACCCGGGCAACGTCGGTGCGATTCTGCGATGCTGCGCAGCCGCTGGCGTGGTGAACTTGTTCACCAGTGCCGGCTGCGCTTTTTGCTGGTCGCCCAAGGTGCTGCGCTCGGCGATGGGCGCACATTTCCAGGTCAAGATTTTTGAAGGGGTTGACTGGCCTGATCTGCGCGCCCGCTTGCGTTTGGCCAGTCTGGCAACCGCTGCGGGTAGCGCCACGCCGATATGGCGCGCTGATCTGCAAGCGCCCGTCCTATGGCTGTTCGGCAATGAGGGGGCTGGTCTGGCACCGGCCATCCTGCGATCGGTTGATCGATTGGTCAGTATTCCGATGCAGGCCGAAGTTGAGTCCTTGAACGTGGCGAGCGCGGTGGCCATTTGCCTGTTCGAGCAGCGCCGTCAGCAGAGCCTGTAGGAGCGCCTGCAAGGACGCCTGAAGGCGCGCCGCACTTGTCCGGTCAGACCGGTTCGACGTCCTGCAAAATTGTGGTGGCGATCTCCTCGATCGATTTGGTGGTCGAGGATAACCACTTGATCCCTTCACGTTTCATCATTCGTTCGGCCTCGGCCACCTCGTAGCGGCAATTCTCGAGCGCAGCATAACGACTGCCGGGGCGGCGCTCATTGCGAACCTCGGCCAGGCGCTCGGGCGAGATCGTCAGTCCAAACAGCTTCGACTTGAATCGATACAACACTTCGGGCAAGCGGCCGCGCTCGAAATCTTCCGGAATCAGCGGATAGTTGGCCGCGCGAATGCCATGTTGCATTGCCAGATACAAGGTCGTCGGCGTTTTGCCGCTGCGCGAAACGCCGACCAGAATGACTTCGGCAATCGCCAGGTCGGTATTTGACTGGCCGTCATCGTGGGCGAGGGCGAAATTGATCGCCGATATCCTGCGCCCGTACTGTGCATTGTCGGTCGCGGTGTGCGAACGCCCCACCGCATGCGTGGACTGCGACTGCAGCTCCTTCTCTAATGGCTCGAGAAAGGACGCGAACAAGTCCATGAACATTGCGTTGGCCTGACGCATGACGGAATTGATCTCGGTATTGACCAGCGTGCTGAATACGATCGGACGAATGCCGTCCTGGCGACCTTGCCGATCAATTCGGTACACCGCTTCGCGAGCCTTCTCGAGCGAATCAATAAACGGCAGACGGACTTCGCGAAGCTTGACGGTATCAAACTGCGTAAGCAAAGAATGGCCAAAGGTTTCCGAGGTAATACCGGTACCGTCGGATACATAAAACACGGTGCGGTTGGCGTCGGCGGGGCTGGAAACAAACTGGCTGATCGGCATGAGATATCTGCTTTTAGGTGAAAATTCACGACTATTGCAAGCTGTAAACCCTGAATGCTCGGTTTACAGACTACTCTGGCGAACTTTGGCGCGCGACTAATTTGGCGACTGGTGACATTTTCAACCTAATGCCGATCGGTCAGGACGTAAAATTCGCCCAACCCAAGAATTTTAATCATGATAGGACACTCCGATGAACCCACTCGATGGACGCTTAGTCGTCCCATTCGAAGAGCTGCGCATGACCGATGTCGATTCGGTCGGAGGCAAAAACTCGTCGCTAGGGGAAATGATCAGTCAGCTTACGGCGACTGGAGTTAGAGTCCCGGGTGGATTCGCGACCACTGCACACGCCTTTCGGCAATTCCTCGACAACAATGACCTGACCGCACGGATCGCCCAAAGACTCGAAGGTCTGAATATTGAAGACGTTCGCGCGCTGACCGAATGTGGTGCGGAAATTCGGCGCTGGATCATCGACAGCCCGCTCCCAACCCCCCTCGAGGCATCAGTTCGTGAGTCGTATGCCCACTTGCTGGCGGAGTCCGGCTCCGAAATCTCGGTCGCCGTGCGCTCTTCTGCGACCGCCGAGGATTTACCGGACGCGTCATTCGCCGGGCAGCAAGAAACCTATTTGAATGTCTCGGGCGTTGCGGCGGTGCTTGATCGCATCAAGCATGTGTTTGCATCGCTCTATAACGATCGCGCCATTTCCTATCGGGTGCACAAGGGCTTTGCACATGCCAACGTTGCGCTGTCGGCAGGTGTGCAGCGCATGGTGCGTAGCGACCTCGGCGCAGCCGGTGTCGTGTTCACACTGGACACCGAGTCCGGCTTTCGCGACGTGGTGTTTATCACCAGTTCCTACGGGCTGGGCGAGACTGTGGTGCAGGGCGCGGTAAATCCGGATGAGTTCTATGTGCACAAGCCGATCCTCGCAGCGGGCAAGTTTCCGATCATTCGCCGGCAAATGGGCAGCAAACTGATCAAGATGACCTTTGCCGATGCCGGCCACGACGGGCCCGCAAGCTCGGTGGGCCGTACCGTGCAAACCCTGGATACACCGCTTGAATTGCGTAACCGTTACTCGCTGTCGGATGCCGACATCATTGAGTTGGCAAAGTACGCCGTCATAATCGAGAAACACTACGGCCGGCCGATGGA
>JANORY010000609.1:0-7848 GCA_031415535.1 Burkholderiales bacterium
CTCACCGGTCAGTTGGCTGCGCTCGTTGGGGTTGTAGCTGGGCCAATTCGACAGCGCCAGAACCTCGCCAGTCTGAACATCGATCACCACGGCGGCACCCGCCTTGGCGCGATGCTCGCGAACGGTCGCACGCAATGCACCATGCACCAGGAACTGAATCTTCGAATCGAGTGATAAGGCCAGATCGCGACCATCGCGTGGTTCACGAACGGCCTGCAGATCATCGACAATTCGGCCGCGACCGTCTTTGATCACCCGGCGCATCCCGGTCTGTCCACCAAGTACCTTTTGCTGGCCGAGCTCAACGCCTTCCTGGCCAATGTCCTCGACATTGGTGAAGCCCACCACATGCGCCAGCGATTCACCTTCCGGATAGTGCCGTTTGTATTCGCTGCGCTGATGCACACCACTCATGTCGAGTGCGGCAATCCGGGCCGCGATATCGCTATCGACCTGACGTTTTAAATAGACAAAGCTGCGATCCTCATCGGCCAGTTTGCGGGCCAGATCGCGATCTGGAATTGCCAGTAGTTTTGCCAATGCCTTGAGCTTTTCTGGCGGCGCATCGACCTGATCCGGAATCGCCCAGATGGCATGCGCCGGCACGCTCGCGGCCAGCACCTGGCCGTTGCGATCAACAATCTTGCCGCGCGACGCCGGCAGATCCACCGAACGCTCATAACGTTTTCCGCCCTGCTTCTGCAAATAGGTCGTTGTGAAGACCTGCAAATAAGCGGCACGCGCCGCCACCGAAACAAAGGCCAGCGAGATCAGCAGCATGACCAGATGCGAGCGAAACGGCGGCAGCTTGATCGCGATCAGTGGATTGTTACCGCGCAATAGATGGCGTGTGTGCATGGCCATCAGCGGCGCGCCTTAGTTTCTTGAGCGGTCAGTGCCCGATGCGGCAAGTCGCCGGCGAGATTGACATGCAAGGTGCGCTCGGCCTTCACCGGCTGCAGGGCCAGCTCACGTCGCGCCTTGCCATCAACCAGCGCAGTCTTCGAGAGCTTGGACTGATCCAGTTCGAGCTGATTGGCATGGACCTCAAGCTGGCGCGTTTGTGAGTGCGCGCGCTCGAGTTCAACGAACAACTTGCGGGCTCGATCGTGTGAGGTCACCAGTCCCAGCGCACAAAGCGCCAGCACGGCCATCAAAATAATATTTAGCTTAGTCACTGCGAACCCTGGCCCACTCGTTACAGATCAACCCACCCAACTCCAACCGCTCGACGCCAACCGGATCAGGTTTTGTCGACTACGGCATCACTCTTTTGAGCCGCCCTCAAGACCGCCGATCGCGCCCTTGGGTTGACTTCTGTTTCTGTTTCACTCGGCAGTACTCTCGGCAAAGTCTGCAATCGAAGCGGCAAATCGTAAATCGGAGTACCTCGAATCGGATCCTTGCGCACTTCAGTTCGGCCGCTCTCGCGAGCCATGAATTGTTTGACGATCCGATCTTCAAGCGAGTGAAAACTGATGACTACCAGCCTGCCGCCGGGCCGTAGTCGGGCGGTTGCCCGCGCTAGGACGATCGTGAGTTCTTCAAGCTCTTGATTGACGAGAATCCGTAAAGCCTGAAAGGTGCGGGTAGCCGGGTCCTTGCCCATCTGCGAGCGCTTCTGGCGGCGCCGGACGACGCCCGCCACGAGGCTGGCAAGTTCTCCGGTGCTCGATAGCGCGGTGCCACCGGCGTCCCTGCAGCGAGCAGCAATCGCCGCTGCAATCTGAACAGCAAACCGTTCTTCCCCATAGTCTCTCAAGGCCTCCGCAACCTGACGCTCCGACGCTTGTAATAACCACTGCCTTGCTGACATGCCGCGCGTCGGATCCATGCGCATGTCGAGCGGTCCATCTAACCGGAAGCTGAAACCACGGGATGCGTCATCGAGTTGCGGAGATGAGACGCCGAGATCAAGCAGAATGCCGTCAATGCCGGTGACGCCGTGCGCGTCCAGCACTGAGTCGAGCTGCGAGAACGCCGCATGCTCGATTACAAACCGTCCAGTCTCGGCGCTTGACTCGCTTGCGCGAGTGCGCCATTCCTCACTCAACTGCCGCCCCGCCGTCACTGCCTGCGGATCACGATCAATCGCAATAAGCTGTCCCGCTCTGCCCAGCCGTTTGAATATTTCGGCACTGTGACCGCCGCGACCGAAGGTGCCGTCTACATAGACACCGTCGGCACTCAGCTTGAGCGCTTCAATACATTCAGCAAGCAGCACCGGTCGATGAACAAATCGCTGACCCGCACTCACCACCTAGCTCCGCAGCAACCGCGCGTTGCGCGCAGCCGGCTTACTAGAGGACGAAATTGGCAATCGACTCAGGAACACCGGCGGCAGCCGTATCGCTTTCCATTTTTGTTATGGCCGCTTCATCCCAAAGTTCCAGGTGACCGCCCATACCCATCAAAACTGCTAACTTGTCTAACCCCACCGGCTTGCGTAATTCCGCCGGAATCAACACCCGACCACTGTCATCAATTTCAATGTCAGTGGCATTGCCCACAAACATGCGCTTCCGGGCCTCGGCACTCACCGGCAACTGCAGCAGTTTCTGCTGTTTGATCAACCATGAATCACGAGGAAAAATCAGCAAACAACCGTCAGGATGCCGGGTTATCGTCAGGAAACTGCCGTCAGGCTCAACGAATGCCGACCGGTGCTTGACCGGAAGCGACATACGACCCTTTGGGTCCATCGTTATGCTTGACTTGCCCTTGAACATGCCCGACTTCCGCCAACCTGCCTGTAAACTCCGCCTTACACATGCCAGCAAATATGTCGAACAGTGGGGCCGATAAGTTCATCAACAAAAAACCCACTAAACTCCACTTTATGCCGCAAAAATCCATTTTGGAGTTTTCCGGAGCTTTGGTCAAGCTAGAAAGACCTGTTTTTATGAACAGTCTCAAGGACTTAGCGCAAAAAAATCGGCAATATTTTACCTGATGTAACTCAGATAAGGTATTGAAAAATAAGAATTTGCTCTAGACAGGCGCTGAAAATAATGGTTCAGCGAGCGCCAGGCTCATAGGTCGGTTGCGGTGGGATTTTTAGTGACAGAGTGTGTCTCAGGGCGCGGCGAAAAGTGGAAGCGAGCCTGTAAACCGGATTCTGTGGGTCCGACCTGGCGGCCGAACTGACGACCATTCATCTGGGCGCCCGGTTACCCGTGCGCTCGTGCCATCTACCCGCATGCCCTGGCGAACCACCGGTTCGATCTTGCGACCGAATGCATGCCTATTTGATGTTGCTCCGGATGGGGTTTAGCCTGCCACGAGCATCACTGATCGTGCGGTGGGCTCTTACCCCACCATTTCACCCTTACCCAATTCTGACGAGCATTTCCCAACTAGCAGGCGCTTACATCAGTACAGGCGGTTTATTTTCTGTGCCACTGTCCGTCGCCTCCGGGTGAAGCCTCGGCAAGTCTTGCGACCGGTCGATTCCGAACCCTCAACGCCTGGCCGTTAGCCAGCATCCCGTTCTGTGGAGTCCGGATTTTCCTCCAGCCCAGCCGCAGCGTTATGACTAACGCCGCACCGGAACCAGCGATCGTCCAGCCCGCTTCCACCCTTATTGTAGGCCAGCAGTAGCCGGGCACCCTGTTGCCGCGCTTGCGCGGCCATCGACACGTCGTCGGCCCGAAACACCACTGGTCAGTACCTCCTGTCAGAACGAAATCCGCCGGCCTAAGCTTTCGGCAAACCCAATATTGAAGGAAATCAACATGCGTGCGTTCGCACAATCGACTTTGACGGTTCGAACCTTCGCAACAGCACTGGCGGTTTTTGGGTTGCAGGGTGCCGCACATGCAGTCGATCTCGGCAATGCCAGCGTCATGTCCATGCAAGGACAACGACTAAAGATTGCCGTGCCATACGGCTCGAAGCCCGGCGAAAAAGTGCCCGTGCTACGATTTTCAATCGATTCCATCGAAACCAACGGTGCTCAGCAGAAATCACTTGCCAACGATTTTGTCATCTCGCAACCGGAATTTCGTAACGTCATTTATCTGCAATCGCGCGATCCGGTCAATGCCTCACAAGTGAAACTAGTCTTGAATGTCGCCGATAGCCCGGCGACACAAGTCGCTTACAACCTGCTGGTACCGCCGTTGAATTTTGCGCAAACCCAGTTAGATGAAGCCGGCAGCGCGAAGAAGCAGAAATTTAATCGCGGCAAACGCAAGAACGCTGCGATGGCTCGAAACGCGGTGTCAAAATCACCCAAGGCCACAACATTGCTGAATGCGGCTGGCAAGAGCTGTAGCTGCTAGGTGGCTAATGCGTCAGTCGCTAAAGCTTTACTGCGACCTTGACTGCATCTCGATTGTCCTCGATATAGCCGCGCACCACCGCATCAAAATCCCGGTCGGCCACAAAGCCCATCGCATTCGCGCGTGCAGTATCAAAGTCAGAGGCCCAGGTCTTCACCAACTGATTAATCTTTTCATCGGGCTTGGCCTCGATCAGTCGCGCAACTTCGTCGCCGGCGAACTTGCGCAGTGTCGCCATCTCTTCGTCCATCGAAGCCACAAAGCCGGGCAGGTTGATCGCGCGATGCCATCCCCAATCGGCACTCGGCAAAGTAATCGCATGCAGCAACATGCGAACCACCGCGCGCGGTGAGGCAATCCACATTCTCGTCGAAGGATCGACCGGCAACGTGACGGCAATGCCCGACAGAGGCTCACGAATAATGTTCGACGCGAATCCCGAGGCTGCGCCATTCGGTGCGCCCGGGCGCACCACCACCGTTGGAATGCGCACCACACGTCCGTCGATGAAACCTTTACGGGTAAAGTCCTGGACCAGTTGCTCGCCGATGTACTTCTGGATGCCGTAAGAACCCTGTGGCGTTGGCGTGGTCGAATCGGTCACGCGCGCCGGCAAGTTACCACCAAATACCGCGATTGAGCTTGAGAACAAAAGTCGCGGCTGATGGCCCTGTGCTCGAACGGCTTCCAGCAGGTTACGGGCACCGTCGAGATTGACCCGCATACCCAGATCAAAATCGGCCTCGGCCGTGCCACTGACGACAGCCGCCAGATGAACCACCAGTTGCGTTTCGGCATCGACCAGCGAGCGCACGCTGCCCGCATCGGCAATACTGCCCGTGCGGTATTCAAGCTTTGGATGTTTCAGCGCACCCACCCCAATGTCAAAGCTTCGAATTTTGTCGATCGTGCTTAAGCGTCCCGAATCGTCCACCACCACGGCGCCCTGCGCGAGCAATGCGCCAATTAATTGCTGCCCGATAAATCCCGCACCACCCGTCACCAATACGTTCATCGCTGTTGCCTCCTGAATACTCTGGGGTCATTGTAGAACTCGGCCTCTTCGTTTGCCGGCCACCAACCTGGAATCCCCAGGATCGGCAGCGCTGTCATTATGTCTTTGCCGAAACCGGGATCACTAATCACTGCGGCCAACGCTCGATCGGTCTGAATGCCGGGCGCACGATTTTCATACATTTCAGCGTGCGATCGAGCCGCGATGCGCGGGCTCACGTGCTCGGTGATCATCAGCGCCTGACCACAGATAGCCTTGTACGGGTTCAGCAGTTTTTGCAGCAACGCGTGACCGACCACCAGACAACGCGTGCCGAGCGCGAACTCGCTACGCCTTTCGACGAACAACTGAGTCCATTGAAAGTGCCGAAGACGTTCTACATGCGAATGATCGTGACCAATCAACACCACCGCGCTTTCATCGAATAAAGTCAGTGCGTCCCGCAGTGGCCCTCGTTCGCCGGAAACGCCGAGCTGCGCGATAG
Organism: Burkholderiales bacterium; assembly: GCA_031415535.1. Lineage (GTDB taxonomy): Bacteria > Pseudomonadota > Gammaproteobacteria > Burkholderiales > Burkholderiaceae_E > JANLTP01. The sequence goes on from JANORY010000609.1 coordinate 5,783, forward strand.
CCTCGGCTTGCCGAAGATTGATTGCCGATTTGGTTAATGGCAGGGTCAGCCAGACCAGCGCATTGAAGTAATCGTGCCACGCGCCCTCGCCTGCCACGCGGGTGGGAATGAGTCCACTCTGCGCAATCGCCGATTCATAGGCGAGTTGCTGACTATTTTGGGGCTTAGGGTCGTCCACCTGCGGGGTGAATTGAATCAAATGGCCCGCTGCATTGCGAATCTCGCGGCGGGCGGCGACTCGATTAAGTTCCTTGAGCCAGTGGTGATTGGCATCGCTCCCTGGCCAACCGACTTCCTCGATCAATCCGATCCAGGGTTGATACCAGGCGGCTTTAAATGCGTCGATGCTCAATCGGCGTTCGCGGCGGCGCGCTCAACCAACCGCCAGTGCAAGGTCTCACCGGCGGCCAAGGGCACAATCGAGTCGCCGGGAAACGGCAGTTCCTGCGGCACCGTCCAGGTCTCGCGCCGCAATCGCACATGCCCGGCGTTCATCGGCAATCGATAAAAGTGCGCGCCAAATTCGCAGGCAAAACCTTGCAGGCGATCGAGCTTGCCGGCCAACTCAAACGCCGTGGCGTATAACTCAAGCGCATGCGGTGCGGTGTAACAACCGGCGCAGCCGCTGGCGTGCTCCTTCAGTTTTCGGGCGTGCGGTGCGCTGTCGGTGCCGAGAAAAAATTTCGGGCTGCCGCTGGTGGCTGCCTCGAGCAAGGCTCGGCGATGCTCTTCGCGCTTGAGCACCGGCAAGCAATACCAATGCGGTCGTACCCCACCCAGAAAAATGGCGTTGCGGTTGTAGAGCAGATGCTGCGCGGTGATGGTCGCCGCCAAGTTCGCACCGGTCGAGCCGCTCGCCTCACGCACATACTGTGCTGCCTGCAGGGTCGTAATGTGTTCGAAAACAATCCGCAGGCCTGGCAACGCCTGGCGCAGCGGTATCAAAACCCGATCAATAAATACCGCTTCACGATCGAACAGATCAACGCTTGCATCGGTGACCTCGCCATGAATCAATAACGGCAGACCTTCGCGCTGCATGGCCTCGAGCACTGGGTAAACCTTGCGAATATCGGCTACGCCAGCGTCGGAGTGCGTCGTGGCACCGGCCGGGTAGAGCTTGACGGCGTGCACCAGGCCGCTGGCTTTCGCCTTGCGAATCTCCGCCACTTCGGTCTGCTCGGTTAAATAAAGCGTCATCAGCGGTTGAAAATCGATCGCTCCTGGATCGATCGGTTTAGCATCGCTCGGTCCAGACGCGCTCGAAACTTCAATTGGACCTGCCGCCATCGTGGCCTGCAGCGCGCTCAGAATTCGCTCGCGATAGGCCAGTGCCTGCGCAGTCGTAGTAACCGGCGGCTGCAGATTCGGCATGATGATCGCTCGGGCAAATTGCCGGGCGCTTGCGGCCACTACCGCGCGTAGCGCAGCGCCATCGCGCAAATGCAAATGCCAGTCATCGGGCCGATTCAGTATCAGCGTTTGCGCCATGTTCGACATTCGGTCAGACCATCCGAAAGGAAATCGAGCCCAGCGGGCCATAGTCGGCATGCAGCGAGTCGCCGACGACCGCCGGCGTTGGGCGGGTGAACGAGCCGCCCAGCACAATTTCCCCCACCGCCAGATGTTCGCCGTAATGCGCCAGCTTGTTAGCCAACCAGGCAACGCCCATCGCCGGGTGATTAAGCACACCGGCCGCCACACCGGTTTCCTCGATCACACCGTTTTTGAACAGCAGCGCCGACACCCAACGCAAATCCACTGCATCCGGCTTGACCGGGCGGCCACCCAGGACCACACCGGCATTGGCGGCGTTATCGGATATGGTGTCGAACACCCGGCGCATGAGCTTGCTGTGCCGATCGAACTGCTCGATACGCGCGTCAATAATTTCGATCGCCGGCGTGACATAGTCGGTCGCATTCAATACGTCGTAAATTCGGATGCCAGGCCCCTTGAGCGCACGCCCAAGCACAAATGCCAATTCGACTTCAATGCGCGGCGCGATAAATCGCGCGATCGGAATATCCTGGCCAGACTCAAAAAACATGTCATCAAAAAGCGCG
>JANORY010000610.1:0-4905 GCA_031415535.1 Burkholderiales bacterium
CGGACCACATCGCCTGCATCGACGGCCTGACCTGGCGGGCGCTCAGTCATGAACATCGGCATGCCGATTGGGTCGGCACATTGTTCGCGATGGGGCACGGCCTGCTAGTGACGGTGATTGCGGTTGGGGTCAGCCAGGTCACTCAGTCGCTCACGATCCCGCAGACCGTGGTGACGGTGTTCGGCTGGATCCCGACCGTGTTGTTGCTCTTGGTCGGCACCTTGAACTTGCGGATGCTGCTGCGCGAAGACGTGACCTATGCGCCGACCGGTTGGAAACTCAAGCTGATTCCGCAGCGCTTGCGCAATCAATCGAGTCCTTGGGCGGTGGTGTTCATCGGCGTGCTGTTCGCGACAGTGTTCGACACCGCCACCCAGGCTTCGGCCTGGGGCTACGTCGCCAGCAGCAACGGCGGCGTGACGGCGGCGCTGCTGGCCGGCTTGGTGTTTACCGCCGGCATGGTGATAACCGATACGGTTGACGGCCGAATCATCTGTCGGGTCGGCCGAAGCGCGCAAGGCCCGGACGCCGGCCGCCGGTTTCGTCGCACCCTGGGCTGGGTGATCGTTGCGATGTCTTACCTGGTCGCCGTTTACAACATCGCGAAAGCCTGGATTCCGGCGATCAAACTGGGCGATTCAGCGTTCGCCTTCACCGGCCTGGCGCTGGTGGTGCTGATGATCTGGCTTTGGGCTTGGAACGCGCGGCGGCAGTTACTCAACGCACTTTGACGAAGCCGAGCCAATGATCATTGCAAGTCACGAGTGACCTTTGCGGCGCGCTAGTTCGCGCGCGACTCGGCGATAAAGCTCACGAGGAGTTTCTTCAACTGTGAGGTCTTGCGCGGACCCAGCGCCACTTCGATGTTCTCATGATGCGCGTCAACCCGTTCGGTCAGCCGCGCCACGACTTCGAGCCCCAGGTCGCTGATAAACACGAGCACCCGGCGGCTGTCGGTCTCGTCGGCGGCGCGCTGCACCACACCGCGGCTGACCAGCTTGTCTATGCTCTTGGTCAGCGCTGGGCCGTTGAGCAGCACGCGTTCGGCGAGATCACCCATCGAGCGGCCTTGCTCGTCAGCGAGCACTTGCAAAATGCGCCAAAGCTCTTCGGTGAACTCTTCGTCGCTGATTGAATTTGACAGGCCGATTCGCATGCTGCGGTTGGCGCTGGCCAGAAGGTAGGACAGGTATTGCGAGATATCTTGGTCGGGCATGGAGAGTGCTTGGGCAACGGGCTTTGCTTCGCTTGGGCTTCGTGTTGTCATTTGCTTTAAAGTGACTAAGGATTCTATACGCTGATCCTTTCCTTGGAATGGAATCACTGTTTGATTCATTGCAAGCTATTGTTTCGGCGTAGTTGACGCATGAAATTGCGCGTCGCGCTGTCGCCGACTCGGGCGGCGAGGTTGTGGGTGAAGCCTTCGTGCAGTTTGGGGTCGATGACTACTCGAAGGTGCTCGATCGGATTCGTTCGAGCCATGCCGACGCGGTGCTAATTTCAATGGTCGGCCAAGACGCGGTGGAGTTTAATCGTGCGTTCGGGCGCGAGGGTTTAAACCGGCAAGCCCTGTGGCTGTCTTGTGCAATCGACGAGATCCAGGTGCTCACTCAGCTTTGATAACTTGTTTTACCGGTTGGCTTTCCGAGCGTCTTTTCTCGCGCATTGATGAGTTGAATCAAAGCTGAGCAAAAAGTTCTGCAAAAATACTTGACTTGGAAAATATCGCGTTGCATATTGGCAGACTTGGAAGCAGTCGGGGAAACCCGGCCTGACCCTAGCTGACTCGACCATCGAATCAAACACCGAATCGACCAACGATCGACCAACGATCGACCACCGCTCAGGAGCTGACCATGGCTGTAAATCGTCCGACCACCGCGCAACTACAGGAGGTCGCACGCGGCCTCGGCATCACGCTCTCCGACTCGCATGCGGCCAAGTACAACGAGATGCTGCAACCGAATTTCGACGCTTATGACCTAGTCGACTCGCTGCCCGATTATGTGCCTGCGGTTACTTACCCGCGTACACCGGGCTATCGGCCCAGCGGCGAAGAAAACAAATACGGTGCTTGGTACCAGAAGTCAACGATCAAGGGCGCGCCCAAAGGCAAGCTCGCTGGCAAAACCGTGGTGCTCAAGGACAACATCTGCGTGGCCGGCGTGCCGATGATGAACGGCGCATCGACGCTCAAAGGTTATATGCCGAACGTGGATGCGACGATTGTGACGCGACTGCTCGATGCCGGCGCTACCGTGGTCGGCAAAGCCGTCTGCGAGTACTTCTGCTTTTCCGGCGGCTCGCACACCAGTGCCAGCGGTCCGGTGCACAACCCGCGCAAAATGGGTTACTCAGCGGGTGGTTCTTCGTCTGGTTGCGCAGCCTTGGTCGCGGCCGGTGAGGTTGATCTGTCGATGGGTGGAGATCAGGGCGGTTCGGTGCGAATTCCCGCTGCCTACTGCGGCATCTACGCGATGAAACCGACGCACGGGCTCGTGCCCTACACCGGCATCATGCCGATTGAACTGACGCTCGACCATACGGGTCCAATGACCGCGAACGTCACCGACAACGCGCTGATGCTCGAAGTCGTCGCTGGTCCCGACGGGCTCGATCCGCGGCAGTACGCGGGGCGTAAGGCGCAGAAATATGTTGATCAGTTAAAGGAGGGCGTCAAGGGCCTGCGCATCGGCATCGTCAAAGAAGGCTTTGGCTTGGGCAACTCGAATCCGATGGTCGATGCGAAAGTGCGTGAGACCGCGCAGCGCTTCGCCAAGATGGGCGCCACTGTGACCGAGATCTCGGTGCCGATGCACGCGATGGGTCTGGCGATCTGGCTGCCGATCGCGGCCGAAGGCGGCACAAATCAAATGATGAAGGGCAACGGCTACGGATTTAACTGGAAGGGGCTGTATGTGACCAGCATGCTTGATTTTCATGCCGGCTGGAAGGCGCGCGCCGATGAGCTTTCCGAATCGTTGAAGATCACTATGGTGCTGGGCGAGTATTTTATAAAACACTATCGCGGCCACTACTACGCGAAGGCACAGAATCTGTCGCGCCAGTTGTGCAAGGCCTACGACGACGCGCTGCAAGATTGCGACTTGTTGCTGATGCCAACTTTGCCAGTCACCGCCGGCAAGCTGCCCGCGCCTGGCGCACCGGTCGAGGAGATCATTGCGCGAGCTTTCGAGATGACCGCGAACACCGCGCCATTCGACTGCACCGGACATCCGTCGATGAGCGTGCCTTGCGGTTTGGCCGATGGCCTGCCAGTCGGCATGATGCTAACCGGCCGGCATTATGAAGAGGCCCTGGTGTATCGGGCCGCGTATGCGTTCGAGCAATCGGGCGATTGGCAGAAGTTTTGATGTGCGGGCAGGATGCCGTGTGGCGTTGATCCACTTTGGTGGACACATTATTGTGTAGGCATTGCGCACTCTGTGCCTGCCCAATGGATCCGGCCGACCGGCTCCCTCAGGGCCTTGCCGAAGGACCTCCAGGCCCCCGGCGGCACCGTCCCGGCATATAACATCCGCGCGAAAATTCCTCGGCGACCCATGAGTGCTCCACATACTCCAGAAGGCGGCCGGCCTGGCGGCCGAAGGCCAGGACCAGAGAAGTGTATTCGAGGGCTATGTCGGAGGGTCATGCGAAACGAAAAGACAGCGTTTAAAAATCCCATACCCCAAGTCGATCTTCGGCGAGTTGCCGAGCCTGCTTGATCCGCCATCAGGTTGCGCATTTCATACGCGCTGCCCGTACGCGTTTGAGCGCTGCCGCAGCGAGCGTCCGCTATTGCGGGCGACGGTGGACGGCCATCTTGCCGCTTGTTACCTCGACACGCCGCCGCATTAAGCGTGAGAGTTTCAACGCTGTTTTCCCAACGGCGCAACCGGCATTTACGACGGCACATTTACCACCAAAAAATCGCAATCCCGGCACGTCCTCAAAGTCCTTCGCATTGGACGTCAGCACGGTAAAGTCTCGCTTGTATGGCTTGCGCCGCAACATGGCCATTGGAAGTTGCTTTTGGGCGGCGTTGGTCATCAGGTCGATACCAAAGCGAATTTCGGCGATGTTCACTGGCGACAGGTAAATCGGTGCCTGCTGGGTGATTACGTGAATATCCGCCGCGCCAAGCTTGCCTCGCTCGACCGCAATCCACAGGCGGGTATCGATCAGGAATCCCACGGATTGCGCAACCCATTGACTGCCGCCCGCTTAGCCCGCCTGCCGGACTTGATTGCGTCGGCGAGCGCTTGAGCCGTGTTCTCATCGAGCGTGTGATAAATATCACCCAGAACCTCCAGCGCATTTTGCTCAGGGGACTCGGGAACCAGACGAGCGATCGGCTTGTTTTTGCGAACAAGCATCACTTCCTCTTGATCGGACTCGACGCCGTTCATCACGGCGCTGAAATTCCGGGCGACTTCGGAGACGGTCAGTTTTTTCATGATTTGATGCTATCAGATTGAATCTGATTCCTCACGACTCAATCTCCCGATTGTCAGTAACAAGTATCTTGCACCGAGTGCCGCTGGTCAGCGCATTCATTTCGCGACTGAACGTTCTTGCCACAGGGGCACGCCGCCGGTCAGCCGCCGGCTACCACCCGCCCTTGATCCTTGGAGTAAGGTCAACACGAGGACGATGCTTGAGTCAAAGAAAAGGGTGCTCACCATGCTCAGGAAACGACAATTATCGGTGTTCGCAATCGGCCTCGGGTTCGCCGCGTCGGTGCAGGCGGAATCCTTGAGCGCGGGTGATTGCGCAGAAGGCGGCGACTTCATCAAAAATGCTGCGTTATCGCGCGACAACGGTATTGTTGCCGAGCGATTCATCGCCACCGACCCGAGCGGCTTCGACCTCAACGTGGGTGAGCGCGGCAGCCGCCAGCCA